>CAUJEY010000093.1 GCA_963169325.1 Bacteroidota bacterium | reverse complement strand
GCTCGCCACGCCCGACCTCGCCGATAAATGGGTGGCCTCGCTGCTCGAATTTTACGACAAAGGCGGCTGGCTCTGCAAAGGCCCGGAAGGCCTCGAGTACTCCGGTATCATGGTCGCCTCGCACGAAATTGAATTGATCGTGAGTGCCCACCAGAAAGGTATTCACAAATATTACAACCCGGAGCACGCCTACGTGGCCATGAAGCACAACCAGATGGAGCAGGGCGTGGCACACCGGGGCGGCGGTTTCGCCGGCAACCGCCGGCTCGACGAATACCTGAAATTTGGATACGTGCCTTACGAATACGGCCCGACGTCCAACACGCTGGAATACGCTTTCGACGACTGGGCCGTGAGCCAGATGGCAAAATCTTTGGGCAAAACGGACGACTACTGGTACTTCAAGCGCCGGGCGTTCAACTACAAAAACATCTGGGATTCCAGCGTCGGCTACATGAACCTACGCCTGGCGGACGGCAGTTTCAAACAACCCTTCGAGCCGTACTGCTGCTCCACTTTCCTCGGCTCCGGCTGGGTGGAGGGCAACGCCTGGCAGTACAGTTGGTTTGTGCCGCACGATATGAAAGGACTGATTGACCTGATGGGTAAAGACGAGTTCAACCGCCGCCTGGAAGTCGGTTTCGTGGAGTCCCGCAAATGGAAATTCAACTCCGAATACACCGACGCGAACAGCCTTTTTGCCATGGGCGTGCTGCCCATCAACCACGGCAACCAGCCGAACATGCAAGCCGCTTACCTCTATAATTATTCCGGCAAGCCCTGGCTGACACAAAAATGGGCCCGGGAAATCATGGAAGTCTTTTATGGCAGCGGCCCGATGGACGGCTGGCCCGGCGACGAAGACCAGGGGCAAATGGGCGGCTGGTACGTGATGAGCGCCATGGGACTCTTCGAAATGCGCGGCGGCTGCGACGTGGAACCCACCTACGAAATCGGCAGCCCCCTTTTCGACAAGGCGACGATTCATCTCGACCCGGCCTACTACCCCGGCGGCACATTTACCATCGAAGCCGTGAATAATTCAAAAGAAAACAAGTACGTCCAGTCGGCTACCCTCGACGGCAAGCCGCTCACCAAACCCTGGTTTTACCACAAGGATTTGGTGGATGGCGGCAAACTGGTACTGGTGATGGGCCCGAAACCGAACGAAAACTGGGGCAGTAAACCCGGCGACGCACCGCCTTCGATGTCGACAGAAGATTAAGGAAAAACGGCAATGACGATTTGGCGAGCATATTTTTTTATTCCCCTTCTTTTTTGCGCCTGCAAAAAAGCGGACCCGCCATTGTTCGAACTGCTCCCGGCCACACACACCGGCATTGATTTTACCAACACCCTTTCCGAAGGCGACAGCCTGAATATTTTAAACTATATATACTACTACAATGGCGGCGGAGCGGCCGTCGCCGACTTCAACAACGACGGGCTGGAGGACATTTTTTTCACCGGAAACGAAACCTCCTGCCGCCTGTATCTGAACAAAGGCCGGCTGAAATTTGAAGACGTAACCGAACAGGCAGGGTTGGAAACGACCCGTTGGTGTACCGGTGTCGCCATTGCAGATGTGAACGGCGACGGCCTGCGGGACATTTATGTGTGCGTTGCCGGGTATCCGCAACCCGAACGGCGCGGGAACCTGCTGTTCGTCAACCAGGGCCCTGCCCCGGGCGGCGGTGTGCCGGCTTTTCGGGAAATGGCTGCCGAATACGGCATTGCCGACACCGGCTACTCCACCCAGGCTGCGTTTTTCGATTACGACAACGACGGCGACCTCGACCTGTACGTGATGAACCACGCCAATGAGCGGGCGACCCTCAATACGCCCTTGCCCAAAAAGACAAACGGCGAAGGAAGCAGCAACGACCACTTGTATCGAAATAATGGCGGCGGCACGTTTACTGACGTCACCAAAGGAGCCGGAATCCTCACCGAAGGTTACGGTCTGGGCATAGCCATCAGCGACTTTAACCGGGACGGACGGCCCGATATTTACATTTCCAACGACTTTATTTACAACGACTTGTTGTACATAAACGAACAGGGAACACATTTCACCAACCGGATTTCCAGCTACCTCCACCACCAAACCTACAACGGCATGGGCTGCGACGTGGCCGACTTCAACAACGACGCCCTGCCCGATATCGTCGAAATGGATATGCTGCCGGAAACCGATGCCGGCCAAAAAATGATGGCCGGGGTCATGACCTGGGACAAATCCCAACTCATCGAACAGGCCGGTTATGCGCCGCAATACATGCGGAACACCTTGCAACTGGCAACTCCTGCCGCCCAGCATCCACCATCCACCGTTTTTTCAGAAATCGCCCAACTGGCGGGCGTGGCCGCTACCGACTGGAGCTGGGCGCCGCTTTTCGCCGACTTCGACAACGACGGCTGGAAAGACCTCTTCATCACCAACGGATACCTGCGCGACATTACAGACAAGGATTTTATTGACTACACGAGCAATATTACCATGTTCAAAAGTCCCGGCGAAGCCGACCGGGAACTGCTGCCGAAAATCCGGCAACTAAAAGGGAAAATACTGCCCAACCGTATGTTCCGGAACAACCGGGATCTGACTTTTTTACCCGAAACGGAGCGCTGGGGCATCACGCAGCCCTCCTGTTCCAACGGCGCCGCCTACGCCGATCTCGATAACGACGGCGATCTCGACCTCGTGGTAAACAACATCAACGAGCCGGCTTTTTTGTATGAAAACAGGGCGGATCGACTACGGAAAAACAACTACCTGAATATCCGGTTGGAAGGTCTTCCGGGCAATCCGGAAGGCATCGGAGCGGCCGTTACCTTGCAGGCCGGCGGGCAGCGGCAATACATGGAGCAGTACGGTTCGAGGGGTTTTATGTCTACGGTAACAAGTGTGTTGCACTTCGGCCTGGATGAAATATTCAACATAGACACGCTTGAAATACGCTGGAACGACGGCAAAAAACAAGTGCTGACGAACCTTCCCGCCGCCCGGACGTTGGTGCTGAAACAAGCGGATGCCAGGCAATACGTGGAGCGTGAAAGCCCCGCCCCGACGGCGATTTTTACGGAAAAAACAGGCCAGGACGGGCTGGTTTTTACCCATCAGGAATCGGTTTTTAATGATTTTAGATTTCAGCCGCTCTTGCCGCGCGGGTTTTCCAAAAACGGGCCGCCACTCGCCGTGGGTGATCTCGACGGCAACGGGCTGGAAGATTTTTACGCGGGCGGCGCCAAGGGGCAGCCCGGTCGCCTGTTTTTTCAACAGCCAGATGAAAAATTTACCCATAAAGACCTCTCCGAAGGCAGCGAAAGCGAAGACACCGGCGCTTTGATTTTTGATGCCGACGGCGACGGGTTCCCCGATCTTTTCGTGGCGAGCGGCAGCAGTGAGTTTGGGCCGGAAAGCCCGCTTTACCAATCCCGCATGTATCGCAACGATGGAAAAGGAAACCTGCATTGGGCCAAAAAGGCCCTGCCGGAAATGCACGCCCCGGCTTCCTGCGCCGCCGCCGCAGATTTCGACGGCGACGGCGATACTGACCTTTTCATCGGCGGAAGCGCCCTGCCGGGCAGTTACCCGCAGCCGGCGCGCAGTTATTTGCTGCGCAACGACGGTGGCATATTTACGGATGTGACCGACTCGGCTGTCTCTACCGAACAAAATTCATCATTCATCATTCATCATTCATCATTAAAAACCCCCGGAATCGTCACGGCGGCCCAATGGGCGGATTTGGACGGCGACGGCGCTCCCGAACTGGTGCTGGCGGGCGAGTGGATGCCCATAACTGTCTTTAAAAATAACAAAGGACGGCTTGCCGACGCAACAGCGGCAATGGGTTTGGATAAAACCGCCGGGTGGTGGAACACGCTGGCCATACATGATCTGGACGGCGACGGCGACCTCGATATCGCGGCCGGAAACCTGGGTTTGAACACAAAATGGAAGGTATCGGAACAGCAACCACTGACGGTGTATACTTCAGATTTCGATAACAACGGCAAATTTGAAGGGATCATTTGTCGTTATACAGGAGGCAAAGAGAAACCCGTTCATCAGCGCGATGAGTTGCTCGCCACCATCAACGGCCTGGGAAAAAAATATCCCCGGTATGCCATGTACGCTTCCGCGTCGGTACAGGAAATTTTTGGTGAAAAAGCGCTCTCGGGCGCCAAACGCCTGGCGTGTCATTTTATGCAAACCGCCATTTTTATAAATGAAAGCGGCAAACGGTTCACGGCAAAACCGCTGCCCGTGCAGGCGCAGGTTGCTCCTGTCAATGCCATCCTTTGTGCGGATTTCAATTGGGATGGTCATATCGATTTGCTTTTGGCGGGGAATACTTATTCGTCCAATGTTTCTACCGGGCAGCACGACGCTTCGCACGGGTTGTTGCTGGCGGGAGACGGCAAGGGCGGTTTTTTACCCGAAAATGCCGTACAAAGCGGTTTTTTCGTGGAGGGCGCCGTGGCCGCTTTGGCGCAGGTCGCGTTGAAATCCGGCGGCAGTCTCCTGCTTGCAGGCGTCAACGCGGCATCACTCCGGGCATTTGTCCGGCCGCAAAAAGCGCCGCGGGGTTTGCCCGGCAGCGCAACCACATCAGTCAGCTCATTGCCGGGTAGTCCGGCATTACTGAATATAAATCAAATAGTTATTCATTAATTAAACCATTTATGGTCATGAAGTTTAAAAATTTTTCATTCCTGCTTGTTGCCGGCTTGCTGTCAACCACGGCTATCACGATTTTCTCCTGCAAAAAGGATGAAAACAAGCCTGCTCCCAGTGTTTCCTTGTCCGCTGCCACGTTCAGCGGCAAAACGGGTGAAACGGCCTCTGTTACGGCCACTGTTGTTGCACCGGAAGGGCTCAAATCTCTCAAAATCACGAAGTATTTGGGAACTGACGTGGACGCGACCTACGGCACTGCCGGCACAAAAACCGTCACTGATCTGTCGCACACCGAATCCTATCTGCTGAATGGCGAAGGGCTGACCACGCCGGTCCGCTTCAAATTCACCGCTGAAGACAACAAAGGCCAGATCGGAAGCGCGGATTTTATCGTCACTACCGAGGCATCGGTCGGTTACCTGCTGACTACTTTCAACTGGCAGTGGAAATCCAAGATCGGAAAAGTATTCGCCGCCGACCCGGGTGAAACCGAACAAATCCTCGACTGTGAAAAGGATAATATCTACTCCTTCAAAGCAGACGGTACCTACACGCTTGATTACGGCGCTATCACCGGCACCGGTGGCGGCACCTGCGATTTCGACGGCTTCCGCGCACCGACGACCTGGACCTTGAACGCCGGCGAAACGGAGTTGACCATCAAAGCGGTCAATGTTTTCGACCCGACCGATATTCAAACGGAGGTGTACAAAATCACGAGCGCTACCACGGCATCCATGAAATCGACTCAAACCGTCGACCTGACGGTGTTTGGCGGTATCGTGTATGATTGGAAATTCGAGTGGACGGCTAAGCCGAAGTAAGGTTGATTTACGGTGGACGGTAGACGGTAGACGGTGGACGGCTTACAGTCGGCTACGCCGCCTGTATTTGGAATACGTATCCCGTCTTTACCGTCTACCGTCCACCGTCTACCGTCCACCGTCCACCGTCCACCGTCCACCGTCCACCGTTTTACTGCCACTTTAAACGCACAAAACGCGGGCGATAGATGTGCGCGTTTTTCTGAATATCGTTCCAGAAATCGAGGGTAATCGTGTTATAACTGATGAGTAATTCGCCGGGTTGGGAGAGGTTGGGGTGCGCCTTGGCGTTGTAGCAAAAAAGACCCTGATCGGCTTCCGGCGTTCGCCAGATTTCTTTGATTTCGCCAAAAGGCCCGACTGGGCTGCTGCCGATCCGCATACCTACTTTGTCGGACAGCCCTATCACCTGGAAAATAAGGGCGTACCGGCCGTCGGGCAGTGGCGTAACGCTCAGTTCGTTGGACACGGCGTTTGTCACCGGCGCCAGCTGCCGGATGTCAGTTCCCCAGGATTTTCCGTTCCAATACCGCCATTTTTTGAAATTTTCAAAATATTTCGGCTTCACCCTGGCCGCCACGAGATTTTTATCCTGGCCGATACAGCCATAAATATAAACATAGCCATCGGGATGGGGCGCTCCTGCCCATTTCGAATTAACCAGTATCCCTGCGCCGAAATTGCCTTCGCCCAAGCCGGGCACGTTGATATGCAACGGCGTCTTTATTTGGCGCTGCTGTTCAAAGGGTGGCCGGCTGCCTTCCGGCAAAGCAAGGAGCGACACATCCGGTTCGATGAAATCAAAAACGCCCGCCCCGGTCATTTGGATATGGTAGGCAAAAAGGTACAGGGTGTTGCCGCGCTCGCGGTTTACGAAGCCGTCGCCGAGCCAGAAATGTTGTTTTTTGCCGCCGGTGTTTTGGGGCACGAAGAAGGTTTGCGGCGCGCCGTTTTTATCTTTTTTGTAAAAAAACCGGATGCTGTCCGGGTGCGCCGAACGGCCTTGGATCAGAGCGACGGTGTTGTTCACCATCACGTTGCCGGGCCTGGGTGTATCGCCGTCCACCTCGCCGATGTAGGTATCGCTGAAGAGCAGCAGCGTTTCCCGGTTTCCCACGTTGCCTACCTGATCCACCCCACTCAGGGGGATGGAAAAAATACCATCGGCTCCGAACCAGCCGGAGTTCCGGTAAAAAAGATTCGTCCATTCCGGCGCCGCGGCAACGGTGTATTTTGGCGCTTCCGTAGAAGCGGGCGCCGTAGTTTTTATACTACAGGCGCTGAAGAACAAGCAAATCGATAGAAAAAAAGATGTTTCATAACGCATAATTTTTACATTTTGACTTTTAACAACTGCTTCGCCCGGTACTCCAACGACGACGGCGCTACCGCCTCCTGCATCGGCAACGCTTCAAACCGGTAGCCCAGCCCCGAAAAATGCTCCAACAGGCGCGGCAGCACGAAGCGGAGTTTGGCATCGGCTTTCAGGCTATCGTGCAACACGACAATAGAACCGGGCTGAGTATTCTCCAGTACATTTTCCAGACATGCTTCCGGGCTGAGGTACGGGTCGAAGTCGCCGCTGAGCACATCCCACATCACGATGCGGTAATGCCGTTCCAGAAAAGCGCGCTGGGCAGGGCGCAACCGGCCGTAAGGCGGGCGAAATAAATTGCTTTTAACCAGCCGGGCACAGTGCCGGATATTGTGAAAATACGCGAGGTTTTCAGTGTGCCAGCCGTTCAGGTGGTTGAAGGTATGGTTACCGGCAGAATGTCCTTCGGCAAGTAATTGCCGGAAAATAGCCGGGTGGCGCTGTACATTTTCTCCCACACAGAAAAACGTAGCCTTTGCCTGGAAGGCGGCTAAGCGTTCCAAAACCCAGGGTGTGACTTCCGGTACCGGTCCGTCGTCAAAGGTGAGGTATAAAATTTTTTCCTCTGTCGAAATATGCCAAAGATACGCGGGCATTAAGGCCTGCACCAGTTTGGGTGTTTTAACTAAATACATTATATGAAGGAGTGATGTGCAGGGACCAAAAAAGCCCTACTTTTGCAAATTCTTGTGCTATCTGGCTCAAACTGCTTATCTGGCAAATTATTTTTAAACAATCAAAATTTGTGCAGGGCCCAGATCCGATGAACGGCCCTAATCTACTCCGACGAAAACATGTCAGTACGTGTACGTTTTGCTCCCTCGCCTACCGGCGCGTTACATATTGGCGGTGTGCGCACCGCTTTATACAATTACCTTTTTGCCAAAAAAAACGGCGGCACATTTATCCTCCGCATTGAAGATACCGACCAAAACCGGTACGTGCCCGGCGCCGAAGATTATATCATTGAATCGCTGAAATGGGTCGGACTGATACCCGACGAAGGCGTGGGATTCGGCGGCGATTACGGCCCGTACCGCCAAAGTGACCGCAAACACTTGTATGGCAAATTTGCGCAGGAATTGGTGGATCGCGGTCATGCCTACTATGCCTTCGATACCCCGGAAGCACTGGAGAACGCCCGCCAATCCACCGAAAATTTTACCTATAATTTCCAAACCCGGACCGGGCTGCAAAACAGCCTGGTACTGCCGCCCGACGAGGTGCGCCGCCGTTTGGATGCCGGCGAGCCGTATATCATTCGCCTGAAGGTGGAACCTGGGCAGGAAATACCGGTCCGCGACCTGATTCGGGGCGATGTACTGTTTCAAAGCAGCGAACTGGACGATAAGGTGCTCCTCAAAACCGACGGTATGCCAACGTATCATTTAGCTAATATCGTAGACGACCACCTCATGGAGATCACGCATGTGATCCGCGGGGAGGAGTGGCTGCCGAGCACGGCACACCATGTACTGCTGTACCGGGGCTTCGGCTGGACGGACACGATGCCGCAATTTGCGCATTTGCCGCTCATTCTCAAACCCGTGGGCAACGGCAAACTGAGTAAACGCGACGGCGCTAAATTCGGCATGCCGGTGTTTCCGCTGCCTTGGGCCGCCGAAAACCCGGAAGACAGTTTTACCGGCTTCCGCGACACCGGGTTTCTGCCCGAAGCCACCATCAACTTCCTCGCCCTGCTGGGCTGGCATCCCGGCGGCGACCAGGAGATATTCACTATGGAGGAGCTGATTCAGGCTTTTTCCGTAGAGCATATCAGTAAAAGCGGCGCCCGTTTCGATTACGAAAAAGCCAAATGGTTCAACCAACGGTATATTCAGACTTCAGATAATGCCGTGCTGGCCGAACATATCCGGCCATTGGCCGAAAGCCGCGGCTTCCGGGCTGATTTGCCCTTCCTCACCGAAGTGGTGGCCCTCATGAAAGAACGGGTGACCTTTTTGCCCGATTTTGTGGACCAAGGCTATTACCTGTTTGGGCCGGTAAAAATATACGATGAGGAGATGATCCGGAAAAAATGGAATCCGGCTTTTCAAACAACCCTGGAAGCGCTCGCCGGAATAATCCTTCAGGCGCAATCCTTCGAAGCGCCGTCCCTGGAAGAACAAGTCAAACAATTCATCGCGGCAGAGGGCCTGAAGCCCGGAGAAATACTGCCTTTGCTCCGGCTGGCATTAGCGGGCACCATGAAAGGTCCGGCCGTTTTTGATATGGCCGTAGTTTTAGGCCGGGAAGAAACAGCCCGGCGACTCCGGGAATCTCCCGGCTATTTCAACCGCATCATGCCCGTAATTGCCGGCTAAAACGCCGAAACAAACGGTCACATTTGCCAAACATGCACATGTTTTGGCGGGAATACCTACCAATTTAGGGATTATATGTACTTTTGAAACGTTTTTGCCATGGCGAAAAAAAATAAACCAAAATCAGACACCCCCAAAACCCCGGTACACCAGGACCTGAAAACCATGGATATCCGGGTAAATGAAATGGGTGAAATTATCAAAGAGTACAACATCGACGATATCAACGCCTTTCTCGATAAAAACGTAAAAGATAAGAAGTTGAACAGTGATGAGTGAGTTCAAAGTTTGAAGTTCGAAGTTTGACACGTTTAACTTCAAACTTTGAACTTCAAACTTCAAACTATAAAAACGCTTGCTTCGGTTAATCCACAGCCTTTCCGGCTTTTAATCTAATAATCCTTGAAAGTTGAATTTTATCCCTTGACACAGATCGGTGGCCTCGTGCCGACCGAACCACAAACATGTTGGTATGAAAAACCGGTTACGCATGCACTGGCGGGTGGTGCTTGGTTTTTGCAACTTATTCTTTTGGATGGCCTTGCCCGGTGCGGATGCCCAGCAAGGATTTTTTAGTTTCAATTACCCTGGACCGAATGTCATCATCGTGAGCCCGCCTAATTGCACGAACATACTCGCCGGCAATATAGGAACCCCAGTGGTAAGCGCTACAAACCCGGGCGCCGTCCTCACACTTTCCGCGTTCGATCCGGATACCTCCGGTTTTCAATTGACGGACCCCTGGAACTACGGAGAAACGGCCCACCTGTATTGGGAGGTAGCCGATAACCAGGGCCACACGGCCTGGTTTGAATTTTTCGTCTCCTTTGCCGATACCACCCGCCCGGTTATTGTTACCGGTGGGCTGCTGCCTTTGGTGGAATATGCTTCCATCAGCCAGGTACCGCCGCCGCCCATGCTGACCGCTACCGACAGTTGCAGCCCCCCTTTGCCCGTCGTTACGTTCACCCAAACCACCCCCCCGGCCCTTTGTCAGGGCGGTATTTTCACCCGCACCTGGTTGGCTACCGACCTGTCGGGCAACACCGGCGTCTTTACACAAACTATTGTAGTACAGCCGGATAATGCGCCGCCTGCCGTTGTAACGGCGCCCCAAAACGGCTCGGCATCCTGTACACAGGCCGCCACGGCATATCCCGCCTGGCTGGCGTCCCAAATGGCGGCTTTCACGGCCACCGACCCCTCGGGCATCGCATCGTACACCAACAACGCTCCGGGGGCGATTACCGGCAACTGCCCGGCGCCGCTGACCGTAACGTTCACGGCCACCGACAGCTGCGGGTATTTCACCACCCGAACCGCCACGTTTACCGTCATCGATAATCACGGCCCCGACGTGTTGGTAACACCGAAAGATAGTATCGTGTTTTGCTCGCCCGCCAACCCCAATTACCTCCCAGCGTTGAGCGACTGGATACAACGCCGGGCCGGGCTGATAGCCAAAGACTCCTGTACACCCGATCCGGCGTTGGTTTACTCGATGGAAATCAACAACGCGACCATCGACTCGGCGCAGGTGGTGGCTGCTTTCCTGGCCTCTTATGCGAGCGGATGCAGCGCACAACAAATTGGCAGCCAAACCTATCAAAAAGTACATGGTCTGGTCAGTGTGAATTTTTATGCCACCGATGCCTGCGGCAACACATCGCTGATCGGTAACGCCGATTTCGGGCTGATCGACACCGTTCCGCCGACGCTTACCGGCAATCCGGTAACGGAAGAATGTGGCGGCGGCAATGACCAAACCGCATTGATCAGCTGGATCAACAGCCAGGGCAATGCAGCGGCAACCGATGTATGTTCTGCATTTACCTGGACCAATTTCTCCTGGGCGACCTCCTCCGGCCAAACCGGTACCGGGCAATTCAATACCGGCCCGTATCCTGTAATTTTGGCTAATAACTGTACCTGGCACACCGACGTCACCTTCCGGGCGACCGACGACTGCGGCAATACAGGGTCCGTAAGCCTGCGGTTCAGCATCACCGATATGACGCCGCCCGTCATCGCCGGGCTGCAACCGGTGGATACGTTGTTTTGTCCGAACACCACCCCGCCGACGCCTACGGCAAACGTGACGGACGACTGCGACGTTTCGGTGGCGATTACCTCCAATTTTCAGATCGTCAACCCGGTTTGTTCGGACGCATATTCCCTGCTCATTACCTGGATTGCCACCGACGACTGTGGCAATACCAGCACCGCCACGCAAACCTTCGTAGTGCTCGATACCACGAAGCCGGTGATTACACTCGTGCCCCCGCCGGTAACATTTCGCTGCGACACGTTTGCCTTGCCGCCGGCGCCGGTATTGGGCCAGAACGTGACGGCCACAGATGTATGCGGCGACATCGCAAACCTGACCTTTAGCGACGTCTCCAACCAGAACCCCGATACGGCTTCCTGCGGGCACTATAGTTATACGATTGTCCGGACGTTTACCGTAGCCGACGACTGTGGCAACACGGCTACCGGCCAGCAGATCATTACGGTGGTGGATAATATTCCGCCGCTCATCACCGGGTTTGCTGATACGACCAGCGTTTGCGAAACCCAGCCGCTGATGCCGCCGCCCACGGCTACCGACGTTTGCAGTGGGATGGCGTCGGCGCCGGTTTTACAAAATCAGGTGATCACCGCCGGCAACTGCCCGGATTCCTACACCCTTACCCTCAGTTGGGCCAGCACCGACGTTTGCGGCAATACCGGCTATTTTTCGCAGGATATTTTGATCGTTGACACGGTCAAGCCGACGCTGGCTACCGTACCGGGAAATATTATGGTAGAGTGCAACGCTATTCCGGCGCCGCCGGAAATAAGCACCCTCGGCGGCGACGACAATTGCGACGAAGCGGTGGACATTACCCTGGCGGAAATGGAAATCCGCGACCCCAACCCGGCCAATTGCGCGCATTGGACCAACTATATGCTGATCCGCCAATGGACGGTGGAAGACAACTGCGGCAACAGCCGCACGTATACCCAGGCCATTTCAGTGCAGGATAATACCGGCCCGGAACTTGTGGCGCAGGATACCGTCAAAATACCCGCCGAACCCGGCGTTTGCGGAGCGAACACCGTAGTACCTTCTCTTATTTCTGTTTTTGACGATTGTACCGCGTTGTCCGGGGAGATCACACTCCGCGATACGGTGGGGCTCACGGCCAGTGGATCCCCTGTATTCGAGGCTCCGGTGGATACGGTGGTTTTTTCCTGGTTTTCGCCCAACCTTCCACCTGGCGTGCCGGTAACCGGCGATGCCACGCTGGCTATCGCGTTGGACAACGCCGATTCCAAAGTCTTGTCCGAAACCTTTGAAATTTGGGGGGAAGATGGTTATCATATCGGTCGCACCAAACTCGTCAATGGGTTTTGCGGATCCAGCGGCGACACCACGTTCACCCTCCCGGCCGCCCTGTTGAATAACTGGCTGACTGATGGACAGTTGACCATCCTGCTTTCTCCCAACGGGCAAGGCGATTCTGCCTGCAATGCGGTATGCCCCGGCAACCGGGCAAGGGCCACGCTCCAATATCCGATCGCTACGCAGCAGCTGCCGGTAATCGTTACCTGTGCTGTAGACACTGGCGCTTCGATGAATTATCCGCCGGCCAACAGTCTATTTTTAAATACCGGCGACCATTTGGTGACCTACACGGCGACAGATTGTGCCGGAAATTCGTCTACGACTACCACAATCATTCGGATAGAGGACCTGGAGCCACCACTGGTGACCGCGCCGGCGCCGATTACGGCTTTTGTGAGCGGCGTTAATTGTCTGTCGAATGTCGTGTTGCCCTTTCCGGTATTGTCGGAAAACTGTTTATTCACGGCCGATTTTAACCAGTCCTCCGCCGTACTTCCAGTGCAGTTTATGCAGGACATCAACAGCCTGCAGGACATTCCGAAGGATATTACCCTCAATATTGCCGGGCTGATACCCAATGCCGTTTCAGGCGGGTTGCTCAAAATCCGGCACCTGGGCGACAACGGTCAGTTTGGCGAGTTTTTCAACGTATATGACGAGCAAAACGGCTTTCTTTCCACTACTTCCACCGACTCGAGCGGCCAATGCATTGTTGTGCATGAAGATAGCATTCCGGTTACGGCAAGCCAGATCAACGGCTGGGCTACCGGCAACAGCACCGCGAGCTTTGCGTTGAAAGCCAATCGCGACATCTTAGGTTTTAGTGATTTTATCAATCCCTGCGGTCCCCTGGACGCCCTCAAATACGACGGCATCAGTACAGTACAGGCTGTGCTGATGTACAACTATGCTGTGGTGCAATATGAAATCAGGAGAGGGGCCGTGATAGTGCAGTCGGGTCAATTGAGCGACAACCAAACCGCGGTATCGCTTTCTCCTGGCAACTACACTGTGCATTATTCGGTATCAGACAACAGCGGCAACTTGGGCACGACGTCGTTTCCCCTAACCGTGCGGGACACCGTGCCGCCCCAGGCAAAATGCCATCCGCTGATCACTATTTTCACCAGCCTGTCGGGGATGGTGGCGCCCTACAACCTGCAACCACAAGAACTCAACAACGGCAGCATGGATAATTGCTCGGGCACAAACCTCACGTACCAGTTATCGCAAACGAGTTTTAACTGCAACCTGGCTACTCCGCCGAACAACCTGTATCCCGTTACGCTTACCGTGACCGATACTTCAGGCAATTCCGCCACCTGTACCGGCACGGTGCAGGTACGAACTGTGGGTTTCCAACCGGCTTACACGCCGAATAATGCCTGCGAAGGTACCACCATCCAACTTTTAGCCAATCCGCCGCAACCGACGGCCGGGCAAACCTACCAATGGTCAGGCCCCAATACGTTTATGTCGCCGCAACAAAATCCGTTTATTGTTAATGCTACGGCGGCGAATGAGGGCACTTACCTGATCACGGTGACCGGTCCCACCGGCTGCACTTCGGTGAATACGTTGGTGGTGGACCTCTCTAATCTGCCCACACAACCACAATTTACGGCAGATGTGCCGAGCCTGATTTGCGAAGGGGCCGTCCTCACGTTGAGGTGCCAGCAGTTTCCGGGCACCGTCGTCACGTATTACTGGTATTCGGGCACGCCGGCCAATTCCATCCTGCTCGGCAGCACACCGGACCCCTTATTTGTAGTGCCTGCGCCAGCGCCCGGCGTACATCAATACTTTGTAAAAGTGATAGCCGATGGTTGCACATCCTTGCCCTCTGCGGTGAAAGATATTGCCGTGCAGCAGCGCCCGGTGGCCGAAGTGACGCAACCGTTGATCTCCATCTGTCCATGTGAACCAATTCTGCTGAATGCCACTACACAATCCGGGCAGAATGTGGTATATTCCTGGACCGGACCGGCGAGCTCGAACACGACCGGGCAAAACCCGCTGATCACTTCCTGCGCGCTGGAAATTAATGAAGGGCCATACGTGCTGACCGTTTCGGTTAATGGTTGCACCTCTTTACCGGACACGGCAATGGTTACCGTTCGCAGCAAACCTTCCAAACCGGTGATTTCCGGGAATACCCTGGTTTGCCAGGGCGATTCGATTTTGCTGGTTTGTATGAACGAACCTACCGCGGCCGAGTACCGGTGGCTCACGCCCGTCACCACGCAGATTGTGACGTTATCCAACTCCCTCCTGCTCCATCCCGCTTCTGCGGCGGCACATGCAGGGATGTGGCGTTTGCAAATATTACAGGACAATTGTTTGTCGGACCTGTCGGATCCGATACAGGTAGATGTGCAAACACAGCCGAATATTTCCGCCGATTCCGATGCGCCGGTTTGCCAGGGCAATCCGTTGCATCTCAGTGCAAACTCAGCGGCTTCCAATGTCACCTACAAGTGGAGCGGCCCGAACGGCTACAACAGCAACGGCCCCAATCAGACCGTTTTGCTACCGGCAACGGGCACTTATACCGTTACGGTAAGCACCGATTACAATTGTACCAACACGGCAGAAGTACAGGTATCGGTGGTCACGCCGCCGGTGATCAATTCCGTGACGAACAACGCCCCGGTTTGCACCGACTGCGCGACCGATGCCATGCTTCAGGCGTCCATATTTCCACCAAATGGTTCGCTGACGTATAAATGGTTCGGCCCCAACAGCCAGCTGTTTTCAACACTGCCGCAGCCGGTTATTCCGAAGGTGTGCACCAGCGATAACGGCACCTACACCCTCATCGTCATGGATGCTAACGGCTGCACGTCAAACCAGGGTTCCACTGAAATTAATGTACAACCCGAGCCGCCGCGACCTACGCTTGCTCCCGGTCCAACGCTTGCACTTTGCGTCGACAGTTCGTTTGTGCTGACCGTGCAAAATGCCGGTGTGTACGGCAGCAATATCAGTTTTGAATGGCATACGCCTTACGGCATTTTTACGCAGTCACAGCCGCAAATCAGCATCCCCAACGCCGGATTTCAACAAAACGGAGATTACTGGGTGGTGGCCAAAGCCGCGGATTGCCCATCGGCGGCATCCATGGTGGTGACGGTTACCGTTAATGCCATACCGCCGGCGCCGGTGGCCGGCTCTAATTCGGCGGTATGCGCAGGAGATATGCTGACCCTGACGGCTTCTCCCGTTCCGGGGGCGTCCGGGTATATCTGGACTGGTCCGTTTGGCTTTAGCGCCAGCATTCAGTCCCCCTCCATCGTACAAGTAGGGTCGATACACGCCGGCGATTATAAAGTAAAAGCCGTCGCCAACGGCTGTGTGTCGCCCGAGGGAATTACGACAGTCGTGGTAAAGCCCCGGCCGCCGGCGCCGGTAGCGGAACTACTCGACTCGGTTTGTTTGTCGCAACCCGGCGCCGCACTGATGCTGGAAATAACGGGAAATTCGACCCCGATGGCCCGCTATATCTGGTATAATGCCAACACCCTCGACTCGCTTGGGCCGCCGGGTTTCCCGCTGAAATTTACCCTGACTAACCTCAACGGACTAACTTCTGGGTTCGACAGTTTTTTTGTACGCGCCGTGCTCGACGGGTGCTTTTCGCCGCCCTCGAAGGCTGTTATTGTTAAAATAGATACCATTCCGGCGAACGTGCCGGCTTATGCCGGCGAGAACTTCCCGGCCTGCGACCTTGCGCCCTTCGAGTTGAATGCTACTTTACCCACCGGCACAAATATCACCGGATTGTGGTCCAAACTGGGCAACGCGCCGGTGACGATTGCCGATCCGTTTAAACGCAATCCGGAGGTTTCCGGCGGGCAGGCCGGCAATATCTACTGCTTTGCCTGGACGCTTTCGAACGGCGCCTGCAAAAACTACAGCGCCGATACCGTCTGTGCGACGGTCAACGAATTTGAGGAGGCTATGGTGGAAGATACCCGGATGTTTACCTGTTTTGCAGACAGCGTAATCCTGAATGCGTTTCAGGGACAAACCGTCATGGGGCAATGGTCGCAACCACCGGGTCAGGATGCCTTGTTGATTCAGATCGTAAAACCGGCCGACCCGAACACAGTGGTCCGCAACCTGCGCCCCCAAGGCGTCCATGATTTCTACTGGACCTTAAAAACCGCCGGCTGTCCACCCTCCAGGGTCACGGTTTCGGTATTCAATATTGGAAAAGCAGCCGATGCCGGGCCCGACATTACCGTTTGCAGCCTGGACCCCTGTACAGTGCTGATGGGTTCGGCCATAGATACGTTTGAACGCGGCAGCTGGTATAGTTTGGACTTCCCGAACGATACGATGTTCCTTACACCCACTGACCCGGAATCGAAGGTGTGCAAGCTGCGCCTGGGCGCCAATCGTTTTTTGTGGCTGACCAACGACGGACTGTGCGGCGACCTCTCGCGCGATACCACGATCGTGTATTACGACCTGGCCCCGGTAGCCAATCCGGACTCCATTCTGGTACAATACGGCCAACAAGTGACGATCAATGCGCTGCTGAATGACATTACCCCCATGTTCCCGAAAGTAGAGGTCATTCAGGCGCCTGAACACGGCACCTGGACACAATCGGCCGACGGGACCTTTACCTATTTACCCGAATTGACGTTTTCGGGCACCGACGAACTTGTTTACCGGCTTTGCAATGTCAATCCCGATTGTGATTGCCGCGATGCAACCATCCGGTTTATCGTTGGGAAAGCCGACTCTTGCCTTATTCCGAACATCATTACGCCTAACGGCGACGGGGCGAACGACTTCTTCGTCATACCGCCAGAGTGCCTGAACAGCGGCGATGGATCCGATGGCAACGAAGTGACGATTTTTAATCAATGGGGTGACCAGGTGTTTCACATGGTTGGCTACGACAATACCTGGGGCGGCAGCTACGACGACAAAGAACCGCTGCCCGCCGGCACTTATTTCTATGTGGTGAAACTACCCGGCAATGACAAGCCGGTAACTGGATTTTTATTGATTCAACATTAAAACAGGGTTTATGAGGGTTTATAAAACGATCATCCCGCCGCAGGCGGAAAACATGTTTGCATGAAAAATTGGTTTACCAAAAAATATAACCTCCTGGGCCTGTTGCTCGCTGTTTCCTGTACCGTTTCGGCCCAGCAGGAACCGCAGTACACGCAGTTTGTTTTTAACAAACTGGCGTTCAACCCCGGATTTGCCGGCAGCCACGTGTCGCCGACGATTACCGCCATTTACCGCAATCAATGGATCGGGATCGAGGGCGCGCCGAATACCCAGGTGTTGTCGTACAACCAACCCTTTCTCGGCGAGCGGCTCGGGTTCGGCGCCACCCTGACGCGAAACAGCATCGGCATCACCCGTTCTGTCACGGCCGACATTGCGTATTGTTACCGGATCAAAATGCGCCGGGGACACCTGGGAGTCGGTATTCAGTTCAGCCCGCGCAACATCACACAAAGTTGGGACGACGATCGGCTCTACACTCCCACCCCAGCCGGAACGGATATCGCCATTCCTATAGAAAACACCAGCAAATGGGTGATCAATTTCGGCGCCGGCATGTATTATAAAAGCGATAAATGGTTTGCCGGTTTCGCCATACCGCGCATGGTCAAAAACAATATCGATTTTGTGGAAAACGGCAGCGTGTTGTCGCGGGAAGAATGGCATTTGAATGGTATCGGCGGCGTAAACATTAAGGCGGCTGATAACCTGGTTATTACACCGCAACTCCTGCTGAAATACGTGCCCCATGCACCCTTTGATGCCGAATTGAACGTAGGCGCTATGCTAATGGACAAATTTTACGGCGGAGTCGGCTACCGGGTAGGCGGCGACACCGGCGGCGCGGGCGAAAGCGTGGACATACTCGCCGGTATCAAAGCCACCACGAACCTTTTCTTTTGCCTGTCGTATGATATCGGCCTGACGCGTTTGCGCAAATTCAGCAACGGCACTATTGAAGCCACGATCAGGTGGGATTTTAACCCACCGGAGGGAACTACAACAGACGATGGCGTCAACTTCTAAAAAATGTATCTGAAATAGTTATTCATTCTGAAAATTTTCCGGCCGGCGGCTGATGTTATTCCCGGCGGCTCAAGGCAGGATTTTCCTTTTCCCATTCACATGAAATTTGCTACTAAAGTTATCCACGCCGGCATCGAGCCGGACCCTTCCACGGGGGCGATTATGACCCCGATTTTTCAAACTTCCACCTACGCACAAACGGGACTCGGCGATCATAAAGGTTTTGAGTACGGCCGCACCCAGAACCCGACGCGTTCGGTATTGGAAAAAAATCTGGCAGCCCTGGAAAACGGCGTAGACGCCATCTGCTTCGGTTCCGGCCTTGCAGCCCAGGACGCCGTGATTAAACTGCTCAAAACCGGCGACGAAGTACTTTCCGTCAACGACCTGTATGGCGGCTCTTACCGGCAAATGGTGCGCGTTTACGGCCCCTGGGGCTTGAAAAGCCGGTACATTGATATGTACGATACGTCCAAAGTGGAAGCGCAGATCGGTCCGGATACCAAAATGTTCTGGATCGAAACGCCCACGAACCCCATGCTCAATATTGTGGACATCGAAGCCGTGTGCGCCATCGCCCGCAAGCACAATATCCTGACCGTGGTGGATAATACCTTCGCATCGCCGTATCTGCAAAACCCGCTCGACCTGGGCGCCGATATCGTGTTGCACTCCGCCACCAAATACATCGGCGGGCACTCCGACGTGGTACATGGCTGCCTTATCGTAAAAGACCCGGAACTGGCCCAGCGCCTGCATTTTATCCAGAATGCTTCGGGGGCCGTGCCGGGGCCGCAGGATTGTTTCCTGATCCTGCGCGGGATTAAAACCCTGCACCTGCGCGTTCAGCGCGCCTGCGAAAATGCCGAAGCCATCGCCCGTTGGTTAGTTACACATCCCAAAGTGGCCAAAGTGGTGTGGCCGGGATTCGAAAACCATCCGCACCATGCAATTGCCAAAAAACAAATGCGCATGTTCGGCGCCATGGTTTCTTTCGACCTGAAAGACAATACACCGGAATCTGCCAAAAAAGTATTGGAAAGTACGCACCTGTTCGCGCTGGCCGAATCGCTGGGCGGCGTGGAATCGCTGATCGGGCACCCGGCCAGTATGACGCACGCCAGTATCCCAAGAGAGGAACGTCTGAAAGTCGGTCTTACCGATTCGCTGATCCGGCTGAGCGTGGGGGTGGAAGATGCAGACGATTTGATAGACGACCTGCGGACGGCGTTTTCCTGAGGTTGGGTTCGGTAGCGCTATCCATTTCCTCTATTCGTCCTTCAGTAAACGCCCAAAAGAAAAGAGGTCGGCCCGATTTTATTCGGACCGACCTCTCCCAAGTCTTTTTGTCGGAAAATCTTACGAAACGGCCTGCCGTGGAGTAGAAGCGCCACCAGTATTATATCCAAAACGGCTACCAAAACGGCGGCGGCGTTTTTTGCCGCCTTCGGTCGGAGATTGTCCGGGGGCGCCCGCTGTGACGGACCGTTCGTGCGGATAAGGTTTGGCGCTTTTCACAACGGCTATCTGCTGCGCCGGGCGTTGGCCTCTCGGAGGCAGCAGCGGCACATGCGACGTATTCGACGGCTCATAGGGATGCCCGCCGGCTACCGGTACTTGCTGGCCGATCAGTTGCTGAATATCCTTCAGGTAGGCCCGTTCTTCCCTGTCACAAAACGACAGGGCAATTCCCGATGCTCCGGCCCGGCCGGTGCGGCCGATACGGTGTACGTAAGATTCGGGCACGTTGGGCAATTCGAAGTTGACCACGTGCGTCAGGTCGTCGATATCGATACCACGCGCAGCGATGTCGGTGGCGACGAGCACGCGGATTTGACCGTTTTTGAATTGTTGCAAGGCGCGTACGCGGGCCTGTTGTGATTTGTTGCCGTGAATGGCCTCTGCGTAAATACCTGCGTTGTCCAGTTCTTTTGCCAGTTTATTGGCGCCGTGTTTGGTGCGGGTAAAAACGAGTGCGGAAACAATTGCAGGGTCGTCCAGCAAATGCACCAGCAGGTGCTTTTTATCCCCTTTTTCCACAAAATAGATCGCCTGACGCACTGTTTCGGCCGTAGTAGCAATAGGCGTCACGGCCACATGCGACGGATCGGTGAGGATACCGGAGGCTAATTTCAGGATTTCGGGCGCCATAGTGGCGGAGAAAAACAACGACTGGCGGCGGGCCGGCAGTTTGGCCAACACGCGGCGTACGTCGTGTACGAAGCCCATGTCGAGCATGCGGTCGGCCTCGTCGAGCACAAACAGCTGGATGTGGTTGAGGTTGACGAAGCCCTGTTGCATCAGGTCGAGCAGGCGGCCCGGCGTGGCGATGAGGATATCGGTTCCGCGGCGCAGCGCATCGGTTTGTGGCTTCTGGCCAACACCGCCGAAGATAACGAGGTTGCGCAGGCTGGTGTTTTTGCCGTAAGCACCGAAGCTTTCTCCGATTTGCAAAGCCAGTTCACGTGTGGGGGTCAGTACCAGACAACGAATAGGCCGGGTTGCGCCGTTGGGCGCCGCCGGTTGGTCGCTGAGCAGCTGCAGGATAGGCAGGGCAAAGGCGGCCGTTTTACCAGTGCCGGTTTGCGCGCAGCCGAGCAGGTCTTTTCGCTGAAGGATGAGGGGAATGGATTGTGCCTGAATGGGCGTTGGGGTTTCGTAACCTTCGCTTTTTAGTGCGCGAAGCAGGGGCTCTGAAAGCCCTAAATGGTCAAAATTCATTTTTAAATTGTTGATGTGTGCTAAATAAATGCGCTACACATCGTTACTATCAGGTCGGTTTTCGGGTAAAAAACGGCGTGTTTCGTGTGCAAAAGCATCTTTTTTGATGAATAAAGTACAAAGATACGAAAAAAAAGGAGGAAAACGAAATGTAGGTTCTCCTCCGCGCAAAAAACACAATATGTTTCGTATTTTGGGTAAATAGTACAACACAAGCGGTAACTTGTGCAAATGTCGTTCATTATGAGGCACTTATGAAGATATTATTCACACTGAAGCCTGATAACGGTCATTTTTTACAAGGGTGGCATCCTGCAATCTTTGCACATATTTTCAAACGTTTTTTCACCAACAAGTACCGTTATGTGCAACAGAACCAGTTTTATCGCAATATTACTTTTCTGTACCACCTTCCTGAATGCCCAAACCGGACATATCCTGCAAGGTAACAGCGCCGCCAACTTTTCCATGGGTGGTATCGCCACCGGCCAGGCCCTCGATATCGCCGGAACCCTGAACTGGAACCCCGCCGGCATTGCCGCTTTCGACAACAGCCACTTGTCTGTAAACGCCGGATTGTTCTTTTCCACCCCCGAAGTTGCCTCTACCGCGCCAACGCCCAATGGCCCGTTTAGCGGAAATACCGTGGATGAAAAAGGAAATTCCATTATTCCAACCGTAGCGTTTGTATATGCTAAGGCTGATAGCAAGCACCGCTTCGGCATACATGCTTTCGGCGTGAGCGGTTTCGGGGTGGAATACCCGGAGAGCGAAAACAACCCCATTACCCTGCCGCAAAGTATGGGCGGCTTCGGCCACTTGTACTCCAACTACCAGCTCATGCAGGTGGGCCTCACCTATGCCTATAAAATTTCGGATCAGTTTTCCTTCGGCCTGGCGCCCGTGTTCGATTATTCGGCCCTCGAAGTGCGCCCCAATCCGCTGGCCTCCCCCAGCATGACCCTGGGGTATCCGGAAAGCAATAATGCATCGGCACTCGGATTCGGATTCCAGGCCGGCTTGTATTACCAGTCGGAAGGCGGCTTCAAAGCAGGCGCGTCGTACAAAAGCACGCAGTTTTTCAGTGATTTGTCACTCAAAAACACCTACCTGGATGGTAGCGATGCAGGTACCGTCGATTTTAACATGGATTTCCCGGCGATCTACTCCGCCGGCATCGGGTATTCCAACGAAGCCTTCGATATCGGGGTAGACTACCGGTATATTGACTACCAAAACACCGACGGATTCAGCACCAGCGGCTGGACGCCAACGGCTTCCGTCGCCGGATTCGGGTGGAACAGCATTTCTGTGGTGGCAGTAGGTTTTCAATACAAAGGTATCCCGAACCTGCCCTTGCGCGCAGGCTACACCTTCAGCCAGAACCCCGTGCCCGAAGAAACGGCCTTCTTCTCCACTTCAGCCCCGGCAATTATCCAAAACGCTGTGCAAGTCGGCCTGGGTTACACCTTCAACGACCGCGTTACGATCAATGCCGGCTACCACTACGGTTTTGCCGGCGAGGTGAGCGGTTCGCTGCTCAGTCCGTTGCTGATTACCGAAGCCAACCCCTACGGAGCCGTTCCGGGCTCGGATGTCACACATAAAATGACGACCAGTATGCTGCTGCTGGGCGTGGATTTTGTGTTTGGGAAGTAAGGGTGGTATAATACACACTACTGGAAATTTTTAAACACATAGGCACATAGATCACATAGTTTTTTGATTATCAAAGGTTTAAAATCTATGTGATCTATGTGCCTATGTGTTAAAATTGAAAATGTCCAGTAGTGTGGGTATAATAAACATGAGTCATTCCGAATTTTTCAAATGACTTCGGAGAAGTCAAATATTTGTAGATCAGTGGTTTTAGAGAATACAACGACCTCGGAGAGGTCGAATGTTATTTGCCTATTCGTGTTGGTTCGACCTCTCCGAGGTCGGATAACGCCTTTCCGGGGCATTTCTACAAATATTTGACCTCTCCGAGGTCTTTCATGCTGAAAAATCCGGGATGACTCATGTTTTATGGCACCTTTGTTGCTCGGTAACATATTTGTGTAACTTAACAGGTTATAATCAAAACTTTGTCCTGTGCAATCCGACTGGTCCCAATATGAAATTGACCTTATTGTCGCCGACTATTTCCAAATGTTAACACTGGAAATAAAGGGACTCTCCTATAACAAGTCGGAACGAAGAAAAGCACTACAACAATTATTGAATAATAGAAGTGAAGGTTCTATTGAGTTCAAACATCAGAATATTAGTGCCGTGTTGGTTAAACACGGCTTGCCTTTTATTGCAGGCTACAAGCCAAGATTTAATTTGCAACGCTCGCTAGAAGTGTCGGTTGAGAAATATTATTTATTTCAAAAACCGCTTTTTGAAACCCTGTTTGAGCAATTTTCAACTTCAGTTCCTTCACCCATCGTATCTCAAGCGGTTGACTTTTCCAAGTTTGAAGACTCCCCTCCTCCACTTGCACAACAAGTAGAAGAATCACCAGAAGTATATCTACCTAAACGAATATCCAAAATCAACTATCTCGAACAGGAGCAGAGAAATAGTCATTTAGGGGCACTAGGCGAACAATTGGTAATCGAATATGAAAAATGGCGCTTAATCGAAGCTGGCAAAGCCAACTTAGCAGACCAAATTGAATGGGTTGCACGAGATCAAGGAGATGGCGCAGGCTTTGATATTTTATCTCGAAATGCTAATGGGTCTGATCGGTACATTGAAGTAAAAACCACTAAACTAAGTAAGTTCACGCCAGTCTACATTAGTCGAAATGAACTGATGTTTTCAAACGCCAATTCCACACATTACTTCCTTTATCGGGTATTTCAATTCGGCGCATCGCCTAAATTATTTACCAAAAACGGCCCTTTAGATGCCGCTTGCCACCTTGAACCGCTGCAATATATCGGTCGATTTTAACTGCATTCACCTTCCTCCCACCTTCTCCTTCACCACTTCCGGATTGATTTCCACCGCCTTCCGCCGGTATTCCTCCCCTTTCACCGCATCGCCCATGATGTAATACGCCGTGCCCAGGTCAAATAAATAACTGGCGTTATCGGGAGCCATCTCCACGGCTTTGGAAAACCACTGCAACGCTTCGGCGTTTTTACCCTGCACGCCGTTGGCGACGCCGAGCAGACGCGCCGTTTCGGCGTCTTCCGGGTTGATTTGCCAGGATTCGGAAAGGGCCTGCATGGCCTTTGGCAGGTTTCGATCTTTTTCACCAAAATGTTTGCCGCCTTCGCGCAGGGCCAGGGCGAGGTAGCTGCGCACCTTGGGGTCATCAGACGACAATTGTACCGCTGCGCGGTAATCGGCAATGGCGGCATCAAAATTTTTGAGGTAAAACTGGCAGCCGCCACGGGTAAGCATGGCGTCTTTGTAATTCGGATAAATGTTCAGGGCCTGGTTGGCGTAGTTGAAGGCCTGCTGAAACATAGTCTGGCGTTTGGCTTCGTCCTTTTCTTGCTGGGCTTTTTCAAAGGTCACGCCACCGCAGGCGTTGTTGATCTTGGCGCTGTTGACCGACGTTTTTACGTCGGTAAAAAACAGTTTTTCATTACTTTCCCACACGGGATTGCGCAGCAAAGTCATTACCGAAAACAGCGCGGCGGCGGCTCCGGCGATACCCACTGCCGTATTCCAGTTGCGCAACCGCCCCAACAGCGTAGCCATGATCAAACAAAAACCGACAGAAGGCATAAAAGCGAAACGTTCGCCCATATTGGTGCCTACCGGAAACACGAGATTGGATACAATACTAATGGTCAGCAGGAAAAATAAAATGCCGAAACGCACCGGATCTCGGTGTTTCAGGCCGGATAGCGCATAAACGGCCATAAAAGCATACAGCGCAAAACTCAGCAACACCAGCGGGTCGCCGAAGGTCTTGATGCCGATATAACGCGGATAGTAGTCGTGTGTAAGCGGGTACGGCAGAAACAGCAATTGGATATATTTCCCCAGCGTAAAGACAATAGTGGCCAGGCGCTCACCCGCATCGAAAGGAACCCACCGGTCTCCAACGATCTTCAGAAACGGGTTGTTCATCAGTTCCATCGGCGCCGCGCCGAATTTCCAGTGCAGAATGGTCCCACGCAGGATAAAAAATGCCAAAAATGCGCCCCAAATGGGTATGGAATGCCGGATGCTTTGACCGGGCGTGACGCCCCGGAAAAACCAAAGCGCCAGCGGGATCACCACCACGAACGTCGCTGCGTTTTCTTTGGATAAACAGGCCAGAAAAAAGGCGCCTGCTGCAGCCAGGGCCCAGGAAACCTTCCGGGTATCGACGTATTTGACCGTAAAAAACAAAGCGCCCAAACTGCCCAGCAACGTAATGATCTCGTCGCAGCCTTTGATATTGGCTGCCACCTCCGTATGGATGGGATGTGCAGCGAAGAGCAGCGTGGCGATCCAGGCGACCAGCGGCGCCTGTCCGCGGGCCGTTGTCCAGCCCTCCAGGAGCAACAACAAGGTCCGGTACAACACCACACTGGTAAACGCAAATAACAACACCGTCAAAAGGTGAAACACAAAGGGGCTGTTGCCCACCACCTGGTACAGCAAGGCGAATATGACCAGCGTCAGGGGCCGGTAGCGGCCGCCCGACACGAGGGTTTCTTTGCCTTCCACTTTGAAAAATCCGAAAAAGGTGTCCTTACTCAGGATGCCGGGAATACCTTTCACACCCTGCGAGGTAAACATGTTGTCGGTGATCACGATGGCGTCGTCCTGCACAAAACCGTGCGTGAGGGTATTGGCATAGAGTAAAAATGCGAAAGCAAAAACCAGCAGGCTTTGCAGCCGGGTATTCCGGAAAAAATCCGGCAATTCGATTGCGGGTCGCGATTCGGGTTTCGACGCCGCGCTTTTCGGCGATGGCGTGGGACGGCGTTGTTGTTTGGACATGGTATGCAAGATTTCCAGCGCGAAAAAACGAAAAATCTCGCTTATGGCACGAGGATATTGGCGTTCTCCGTCGGGCGGAAGGCTTTATACACGCCTTTGCCGAATTTAGAGCCGTTGAACACCGTTGTTTTGCCCAGCTGTTTGCGCTCGTCATCGGGCAATTCGCGGAAGTCGCGGCATTTATCAGAGCAGCAGCCTTCGTATTTGGCCCGGCACTCCGGGCATTGAATGAACAGGATATGGCAGTATTCGTTGGCGCAATTAACGTGGTCGTCGCAGGGTTGGCCGCATTGGTGACAGTGCGCAATAACGGCATCGCTGATACGCTCGCCGAGGCGCTCGTCGAACACGAAATTTTTACCGATAAACTTGTTGCGCAGGCCTCGTGCTTTCACTTGCCGGGCGTATTCGATGATGCCGCCTTCGAGTTGGAACACGTTTTGGAAACCCCGGTAACGCATATAAGCGCTGGCTTTTTCGCAACGTATACCGCCGGTGCAGTACATAACGATTTTTTTGTCGCGCTTGTCGGCCAGCAGGTCGGCTACGAAAGGTAATTCTTCGCGGAACGTGGCGACTTCGGGGGTGATGGCGCCTTCGAAATGCCCGACTTCGCTTTCGTAGTGGTTGCGCATATCCACCAGGATGGTGTCGGGATCGTCGGTCAGGGCATTGAATTCTTCCGCTTTCAGGTGTTGACCAAATTGGGCGGGATCAAATGCCGGATCGTCGATGCCGTCGGCCACAATTTTGTCGCGCACTTTGATGATGAGCGCAAAAAATGATTTGCCGTCGTCTTCAATGGCAATGTTCAGCCGCAGGTTTTTGAAAAACGGAAAACCGTCGAGCACGGCCTTGAATGCCTCAAAGCGGGCTTCCGGCACCGAAATCTGTGCGTTAATGCCCTCCCGTGCGACGTAAATACGGCCCAGCACCCCTACTTCATCGAACAGCCGGTACAGCTGATCGCGAAACTGGTGCGGGTCTTCCAGGGTGACGTATTTGTAAAAGGAAACGGTGACGCGCGGCTCGTTGCTGTGCTGCAACTGCTCCTTCAGCGCGCGGCGATTGACGCGGTTGTAGAGAAATTTTGACATAATTGGTTTGCCCCGGTGTCCGTTTGCAATGCAGATGGGCGGGGGCAAAGATAGGCAATTATCTAGGGCTCACCGCCATCAAACTCATCTCCGAACGTTGCGTCCGGTTTTTTCGCGGGCTGCTTACCCGGGGCGCCTTTTGGAGCAGTACCGCCATTGGGGATGGCTTCTTCGTCCTGCCATTCGTCGTTGTACTTGTCGGGGGCGAAGTCTTCTTTGTCGCCGCCGGGATCGCCGTAGTTGGACTCATATTTCGAACAGTCGATTTCGATGCCCAGGTCGCCCGGCGGTCTTTCGAAGCGGGCATTGAAATCATAGCCGGCGGAGATGTCGTCTTCCAGCCGCTGTACAAAACCGGCAAAGATGGGGCGGGCCATACGCGCACCCTGGCCTTCGGCGAGGCTGAGGAAGCGGATCCAGCGGTCTTCGCCACCGACCCAGGTCCCTACGACCAGGCGCGGGGTGACCCCCATGAACCAGCCGTCGGAAAAGTCGTTGGTGGTACCCGTTTTGCCGCCCACTTCACTTTTGAGTTTATTAATACCCGGAGCGCCGCGGAGGTTGTATTTGAGCATGTCGAGTAACACATAGTCTACATTCTGGGGAAGCGCCTGGCTTTCTTCGGGCATGGCGCGGTAGATAACCCGGCCGTTTTTATCTTCTATTTTATTGATAACGAACGGAGAGGCGTAAAGGCCTTTATTGGCAAAGGTGGCATAAGCGCCGGTCATTTCCCACACGGTGAGGTCGGCGGCGCCGAGGCAAATGGCCGGTTGTTTGGGTATCCGGTATTCGCCGTCGGGGCGCCGGGCACTGGAGTCGATCCCCATGTTGTTGAGCAGGCCGCGCACCGGTTCGGGGCTACCCATTTGTTTCATCAGAAAAGCGCTCACGGCATTGACGGAACCTTTCAGCGCTTCCTTCAGGGTCATTAGTTTACCGGAATACGTTCCCGTGGAGTTTTTAGGCGTCCAGTCGGTGATATTGGTAAAATCCTGATAACGCGGCGGGATGGTCACGGCAATGTCGTACACCGAGTAACAGGGGCTGATGCTCTGCTGGGCGATTGCGGTGGCATATACGAACGGCTTGAAGGTGGAGCCCACCTGCCGCATGGTGCGTACGTGGTCGAACTGAAAATATTTGAAATTGACCCCGCCCACCCAGGCTTTCACTTCGCTGGTGGTGGGGTCTACGGCGAGCAGGCCCGTTTGCAGGAACATCCGGTGGTACCGCAGGCTATCGTAAGGCGACATCACCGTGTCTTTTTCAAACTTGGGGGAATCCCAACTGAACACCTTCATTTTGATAGGCGTACGGAGTTTTCCCATGATGGCATTCTGCAAGGCCGTCCATTGTTTTTTAATCTCCGGCCAGTCGCGGCTATCCATGACTTGCCGGTAGTTGGCGGCTTCCTGCGCGCTGATCCAGTTTTTGGATACGGCCGTGGTAATCGCTTTACCATCCTTTTCGTCGGCCAGCATCCGTTGAATATCAGGGTCCTGGAGTTCGAAATCGTACTTATCCTGAATACGTTCGGCTATGGCGCCCAGGTATTTGGGCCGGAGTTGCTGGTAGCGGTCGCCGGCGCGAATGAGTTTCCAGAGGTCTTCCTTGCGCTGGTCGATTTCGGCTGTGCCGGTTTCGCGGCCGCGGTAGGTCCAGGGGTCTTTATTGCGCCAAACCTCGAAAAAGCGTTTTTGGGTTTTTTGCATATGTTCGACCATGGCCGCTTCGGCGTGTTTCTGAAATGCGGGGTCGATCGTGGTAAATATGCGCAGGCCATCCTTGTAGATATTGTATTTCGTACCGTCCGACTTGCGGTGTGCCGGATCATCCAGGATGGCTTGAACATCTTTTTTTAATTCGGCGCACAAATACGGGGCGGTATCGTCGGTAAAGCTCACCCGTTTGAAGCGGCTCATGTCGAGGGGCAACACTTTGAGGCTATCGTATTGCGCTTCGGTGAGGATACCGTTTTGCCACATTTGATACAACACGATCATACGGCGCCGGATACAGCGTTCCGGGTAGGTATTGGGGTTGTATCGGGAGGGGTTTTGGAGCATGCCGATGAGGGTGGCGGCTTCTTCAATTTTCAGGCTGTCCTGACTTTTTCCAAAATATACCTCTGCTGCGGCGCGTATGCCGAAGGCGTTGTTTACAAAATCCACCTGGTTGAGGTACATCGCGAGGATTTCCTCTTTGGTGTAACTTTTTTCAATTTTAATAGCAGTAATCCATTCCCGCAGTTTGCGGTACATAAGGGCGAAGAGTTTTTCCACCTTCGTCATGTCCGCAAAATTGCGGTCGGAGTACAGGTTTTTGGCTAACTGTTGTGTAATGGTGGAACCACCGCCGGCGCTTTGGTCGCGCAGCAAAATAGTGCGCACCACCACCCTGCCGACCGCGCGGGCATCCACGCCGCTGTGTTCGCGGAAGCGTTCGTCTTCGGTAGCGATCAGCGCGTTCACCAGGTGCGGGCTGAGGTCTTCGTAAGCGACAGGCACCCGGTTTTCAATAAAATAGCGCCCCAACACTTCGCCGTTATTCGCCAGCACCTGGCTCGCCAGTGCCGAGTTGGGGTTTTCCAGTTCCCGAAACGAGGGGATAGCCGTAAAATTGATTGTCACAAAAACGGTCAGGACGGCCAGTATAACCAGGGCGGCCAGGCGCCAGGTCCAGCGGAGTAGTTTCCGGTAGGCCGGCATTCGCTGCTGTTGCAGGGCAGCTTTTATCGTAATCAGATGTTGTGGTTCGGACATAACGGGTTTAAAACGACAGGGTTGAAACGAACGTACAAAGATAGACAAATTAAGACTAAGCCAAATCGGAAGAAGTATCTTTAGCCCCTCATCATTTTTCAAAATCATGCAACTACTCAGTCAAATCCTCATCGCCCTGGTGGCCGCCGAACACCTGTACATCCTCTGGCTGGAAATGTTCGCCTGGGAAACCCGGGGCAAAAAGGTCTTTCGCGGCGCCATGGCGCCTGAACTGTTCAAACCCACCAAAACAATGGCCGCCAACCAGGGCCTTTACAACGGTTTTCTCGCTGCCGGTCTTATATGGTCCTTGCTCATCGGCGAGCCGGCCTGGGCCGACAATGTGGCCGTATTTTTCCTGTCCTGCGTAATCGTAGCCGGGGTGTACGGCGGCGCCACCGCCGGCCGGAAGATATTTTTTGTGCAGGCGTTGCCAGCCGTTTTGGCGCTTGCGGTGGTGTTGTTAAAATAGTGGTGCGCCATTTCATCATTCCAGGAACATGTTTTCCGGATATATCTGCCTTTCCCTCGCCCTGACTGTGACCTACGCGGTAATCATGGCCCTTTATCTGTATGGCTGGCGTCGCTTGCCCTGCTGGCAGATACCACCTGATTTCGTGCCGCGAACGGCCGTCACGGTCGTTGTCCCGGCCCGCAATGAAGCGCAAAACATCGGCGCCTGCCTGCAATCGGTGCTGGGCGGTTCTTATCCCCGGCATTTACTGGAAATTTTGGTCGTGGACGATTTTTCGGATGACGAGACGGGGGAGATTGTTTTGAAGATGGCTGAAAATCAACCGAAAAATATCCGCCTGCTTCGCCTGGCCGATTTACCCGTTCCGGAAAACATGCCGGTTTTCGGCAAAAAAAGAGCGATCCAGGCGGCCATCGCCGGGGCCCGGGGCGAACTTATCGTCACCACCGACGCGGATTGCCTGGCGCCGCCCGACTGGTTACTTTTACTGGTATCGGCTTACGAAACCCGGCAACCCAAAGCCATCGTTGCCCCGGTGATGATCCACCAGGAACGCCATTTGCTCCACTATTTTCAGGCGCTCGACGTGGCCGGCACGATGGGCATCACCGGGGCCGGCATCCGGTTGGGTTGGCAACGCATGGGCAACGGCGCCAACCTGGCTTACCCCAAAACCGCCTTTGAAGCCATGAATGGTTTTGCCGGCGACGCGCAAACGGCGTCGGGCGATGATTTGTTTTTACTGCAAAAAATAGCGCGCCGTTGGCCCGACAGTATCTTCTTCCTGAAAAACGCCGGCGCCGCAGTATGCACTCCCGCTGCGCCGGACTGGCGCGCTTTTTTTCAACAACGCCTGCGCTGGGGCACAAAAAACGCCGCTTTACCCGAAACGCCCGTGCGACTGGTGCTGGCGGCAGTGTGGTTGTTTTGCTGCACGATTTTGCTGAACACGGTATTGGTTGTTTTTTCACCCATGCTCTTCTGGATATTGCTGATACAGGTAACCGTTAAAGCCGGCGCGGACTATTTGTTGCTGCGCGAAATGTGTGGTTTTTTCCGGCGGCGAGATTTGTTGACATGGTTTTGGCCTTCGTTTTTGCTGCACACGGCTTATATTGGAGTCATGGGTGCAGCGAGTTTGTTTTTCCGGAAATTTGAATGGAAAAAACGGATGTCTAAATGAGGTCAATGTGGTCAATGTGTTTTAAATGTGGTCAATGAGATCAATGAGGTCAATGTGCGTACCCGTTTGTCATTCCGTAGGAACCTGTTCACGTTACGTTTGTAAAAAACTAGTTCAATCTGCCAGGGAAATCACGCAGAGCGGAACGTAGAGCGAACAGGTTCCTACGGAATGACAAACGGGTACGCACATTGACCTCATTGATCTCATTGACCACATTTAAAACACATTGACCACATTGATCACATTGACCACATTTAACCAACGCTCATTCCAAACAAGGCAAAATCATACTTCACCGGGTCCCCGGCATCAAAGGCGCGCAGGTTTTCTGTCAGTTCGAGTACGGCTTTCCAGTCGGTTTGCGGGCGTTGCAGCAAGCCCAGCCGGCGGGCTACGCGTTCCACGTGAACGTCCAAGGGCATCAGCAATTGCCTGGGTTGGATTTGGGTCCACTGACCGAAATCGACGCCGGCGGCATCGTGGCGTACCATCCAGCGCAGGAACATGTTGAGCCGTTTGCAGGTGGAACCGCGCTCCGGGGTGGCCACGTGTTTGCGGGTGCGGTCGGGCGCAAAGGGGTGGTCGAAAAAATCGCGGTGAAACCCGGTGAGCGCATTTTCCACGGTGGCGTCGCCCGTTTGCAGGTGGCGGGCGAAGGCATGCTCCAGGGAGGCGTGCCGGCGAAAGTAGTTTTGAAAAAATTCCAGAAAGTACAAGGTGTCCGTGGCCTGGAACGTGCGGTGTTTGAATTCAAGAAAACGTTTCCGGTCTGTTTCCACGTGGTTGGTCACAAAATCAAAAGGCGCGCCGTCCATAAGTTGAATGAGCCGTTCGGCGCTTTGAATAATGGTTTTGCGCTGCCCCCAGGCCAGGGTGGCGGTCCAAAATCCCATGATTTCGCGGTCCTGCAGGCGGTCAAAACGGTGCGGAATGCGGATGGGGTCGTCCGCAATAAAAGCCGGGGTATTGTATTGGTGCACCGCGGCGTCGAGGAAATTTTGCAGGGAGGAGGAGGGTGACATTTTAGTCTGCTTAAGAGCGGTTTAGCGGCGGAATAAAAAAGGAGCCGGTTACTTTGTTCCAGGGCAAGCCTGCCGCCCCGGCTTGCACGGCCGGCAATCCTGCTGCATTTGCCCAGGCGCCAATATCCGTTAGGACTTCCCACAGATTTTTTTCCGGTTGAAAACCAATGGTTTGGTTAATTTTTTCTATATTCATGACGTTGTTTTGGGTAGCGGCGGCCAATCCAAACCGGGTGAAGGGCGCCGGGATGTGCAGCCACTCCAATACCCGTGCTGCCACGCTCAAAGGTAACACAGGTATCTCCCGAAACGGCATTTGATCTCCATAGACCGCCGACAAAAGATTGCCGACGACATCGCGCATTTCGTATGGCTCCGCATCGCTCACATTGAAACAATGCGCGCCGCCGGGATGTTTTTCAAAATAAACGAGGCAGGCGGCTACGGCCTGACACAGGTTGCCGACATACGTCAGCGCGCTTTGCACCCGCAGATCGCCCGGGATGATGATCTGACCGCGCCGCCGCAGGCGCAACAGCCGGGGCAACAACACCCGGTCGCCGGGACCGTACACGGCACGCGGTCGCAGAATTACCAGGGTTCGCCGGCGCCAATCCTGCTGCAACAGCCATTCTTCCGCCAGCCGCTTGGAAAGCCCGTAAGGCGAGAGGCGCCGGTAATCGACGGGTTCATCTTCCACATGCGCCGTATTCCGGTTGTCGTACACCGAACTGGATGAAATATACAGGAATATCTTGCAGTCGCGCGTCGCCTCAAAAACATGTCGCGTGCCGTGTATGTTGACCGCCTTCAGGGCCGGCGCCGTGGCCGTATCGGAAGCCAGGGCAGCGGCATGAATCACAACATCCGCCCCCACCGTGGCCATGGGCCGGCAAATATCGGCGCGCAGATAACCCGCCAAATCCAACAGGGATTGAGGCGGATCGCCGCGCCCCGACGCTGTCGGCGACCGGCCTCCGGCGGCAAAATATCGCACCAGCCAGGAGCCGATAAAACCGGTAGCGCCGGTGATGAATAGTTGCATGGTTCCGGTTGTCTTATTTTTTTAAATTACCATTTTAACAATTGTACCGATACGCTTACCCCCGCGGCCAGGCCGAGCAGGGCGATATTGTCGCCTTTGCATATTTCCCCGCGCCGGAAGCGCTCGAACATCGCCAGCGGGATGGATGCCGCCGCCGTATTGCCGTATCGCGCAAAAACCTCCTCGCTACACGATGGCAGTACGCCGGTCATACGAGCGATCATGCGCGACGACTCTGCCGACACCTGATGGGCAAACAGATGCTGAATATCAGCCGGTTTCCACCCGGCCTCATTCAGGCACTCGTGAAAAAAGGCGGATGCCGCTTCTGCCATCACGTTTTTTAAACCGGCGGTTTGGCCTTCAAAATAATTCCGGTCGGGGTCGTGGGGAAACATAGAACCGCCGCCCTCGATGGTGCAAAGGCGCCAGTGCTCGCCGCGGGTCATAAAACGTTGAAAATGAAACCCGCTGGAATCGTCGGAAGCGCGCACTAACGCTGCCGCCCCCGCATCGCCCAAACTAAAAGCAGCCAGATGCCGGTGCAACTGGCCGGCATTGGTTATTTCGTCGCGGATTGCGTCGCTCAGTTTTTCACCATTCACAACCAGTACCTGCTCGGACACGCCGGAAGCAATAAAACTGGCGGCAGTCATTAGTCCGGTCGTGAAACTGTTGCAGGCATTTTTTACATCCAGAACCGGGCAGCGCAGGCCGAGTTTGTGCTGGACGATATTACCGGTAGCCGGCTCGATCAGGTCGGAACTGGCGGAGGCGAAAATCAGGAATCCAATACTGTCTGCGCCGGCGCGATCCACAATGGGGCGCGCCGCCTGTGTTGCCAGGTCGGACACCTGCTCGCCCGGAGCCGCAAATCGCCGCTCCTGAATACCAAAAAGCCGTTCGAGAATTCCGTCCGGAATCTGTTTGCCGGGAATGCACAGGCGTTTTTCCAACTCCTGATTTGTGACTACGCGCTCCGGGAGATACACGGAGAGGTCGGCAATTTTTGATTTTTTCATGCCTGTATTTTCATCACCCAGCGCCACAAGGGGCGGGTCAGAACGTTAAAACCGTTAAAGGAATTCACAAATTCCAGGAGACTGTCGAGACACTCTTCGGCAAACCGGCGCTGGTAGTTCGCAAATGCCTGTCTGCGTATTCGAGCCGGATTTTGCACGCCAATATCGCGGTAGATTTCTGCGCGAACGTAAGTGCTTTGAAAAAACCACATATTGAGCAATACCACTAAACTGTACATGGTACTGCGCCAGAAACCCGCGGTGTCGGTGTACCGTTTCAGCAGCATTTTTGTAAACAGGATATGGCGCGCTTCTTCGATATTGTGGAGTTGAGCCACCTTTTGCAAAACGGGAAAAATGCCGGGTTCTTTTCGCAGGTGCTCGCCATAGCGGTCGGCCATCATTTCCACGGCGAGACAGGACAAAAATGCGAAATCGGGCGGAAATAGTTTTACACAAACGCCGCCCAGCCAACGGTGAAACCGGGTAAGCGGCACCGGCTTTCGTCCCAGATTTTCAATCGTGTCGGCAAACATTTCCTGGTGGCGGCTTTCTTCCACAATTTCGCGCAGCAAGAAACGGCGCTCCGGGTCGTCGGGTGCGCGGTGCAGGATATAACGGGTCATAAACAGGCAAAACAATCCTTCCGACCAACAATAACCGTACATCGCCTGCACGACTTCCCGACGTGCCAGCTCCCGTTTTTGAACGGTCGTCAGGGCGCTGTAAATGGGATGATTGGATAAAGAGACCAGTTTTTCCGCCAAAAAAACATGTTCCTCCCGTTCGGCTGTGTTCCAGGGAATAAATGTTTCCGGTAATAGCGGGTGTTCTTTGCTGATGCGAATGAGACGTTCTATTTGCGCAAGCTGATCGGTCGGCATGGATGGTTTCGGCATGGTTAGGTAGACGTACGGGACGTTGGCTTTTAATATTCGTTGAAAGGTAATATACCCCAGGACTAATAGATATGACACCCACCCGCCGTTGCCATGTTGGCTATTCCCACCGAAATTTTTTCGGTAATGGCGCTGCCGCATTTTTTCTGGCAAAACGGGCAGGCGTGCATATCGCCATCGGTATCCACGTACAAAAAACGTTTGCCGGCGCCAGAACAGCCTGCCTGGCGCTGATGGGGCGCATAATAATCCACCACCGGGAAGTTGCGGCAGGCGCGCTCCCGTTGGATTTTGCGGACAAATTCTTCCAGAACGGCGATATCGGCGGGCCTCAACAACACATCCTGACCGGCAAAATGTCCCACAGGTTGCGGCTCCAGTATACGGATCAGGTGTACACCCCATTCCCGCGCGAGTTGCGCATAGCGCCACAGGTGCTCCGGTGTGCAGAACTCGCGTACAACGGTCAGGGCCAGGCCGACCGCGAGGCCGGCTGCTTTGGCGTTTTGCACCGCCTGCCGGGCCCATTCAAAACTTCCTTCCATTCCCCGGAACCGGTCGTGCGCCCCGGCATCCCAGTGGTCGAGGCTGATAGCAGCGCCCACCAGTCCCGCTTCGCGCAAATCCAGTGCCCGTTGGGCAGTTAGTCGGAAGCCTGAGGTGATGAGCCAAAAGTCTGTTTGTTCCGTATCGCTTTCCTGTACAATGCGGAGCAGGTCATCGTAACGATTGAGCGGTTCGCCGCCGCTCAGTTCGATTGTAGCCACCCCGTCGGCCTGAAATTTCCGGATGATATGCAGTATATCCGCTGCCGACAGGCTTTCGCGGCCATTAAGTGCCTCCCATTCGAAACAATGGGCACACTGCAGCGAACATTTTTTGGTAACGGCCAGGAGTATTTTGTTCAGGCCGGGGTGGCGCCCGGCTACCGGTACGCTTTTCTGCAACTCGCCGGCGGCCATTACCTTCATCGCGGCACTGTCGATATGCGGAAAGGACAACTGGGTGAATACGCGCTCCCCAACGCGTACGGCTTTAGTGAGATGGCAGGCCTGCCGGTAGGCCAGATGTACCGGGATATGCCGGCGCAGCGCCCGCCAGGCGTCGGCCTGGCGTGGATACATGTCGAAGGCTATCTTCGCAAGGCGGAAAAACATTTTCAGTTCCAGCAGCCTGAAGCGCCAGCCGGTGATGTTGGCCGGCATGACGGGGTTATTTTGAATAATCGCTCCCATGTGTTGTGTATTATCCCTATTGGCTGATCGTCAACTGTTTAGCCTCTAGCCACCGCTCCCGGGAAAGCCGGGGTAAGGCGTTTTCTTTTTCCCAGGCCTTTAAGCGGAAAATATTGGGCCGGCCGGCGGCCGGTTCGTGCCGGATATCGTAGTGCCCTTTAGCGTGCATGATGAAGGTACGGGCATACCCCGGCTGCAAAGGGGGCGCGGCGAAGGTGATGCGCGCATCGTCGCCGATATTGGGTTGATCATAATATTGATCGTCGTCGTCGGAAAGCGCCTTCGCCACCTCTTCCCCTTTTTTCGTCAGTGCACTGGCCGGCCGCAGCGTTTGTTTTTTCACGGGCTGATCGGCTGAAAAATCCAGGGCGGCGTAATCGATTTCCCAGAAGTTGAAGCCGTATTCGAGCCGTAGCCGAACCGTGTCGCCGGACACCCGGGAGAGGTCAATCGGCAACACGTCGTTTTTAAAAGCCATCGGGCCGGCGATGTTGAAATAATCTGATTTTTCCCAATGGCCGGGCGTCGTTTCTATCCAGACGGCGAGGGGCATTTTTTGGCGTTCTATCCAGGCGAGGTTTTCTGCGGCGGATTTTTTCAGGTACTTCTGCCGCACTTTGGGACCGTAAATGCCTAATTCATCCTGAAACTCCCGGTACACGACGTCCATCCAAAAGCTGTTTTTGGCGTTGATCAGCAGTTTGGCTTGTTTGGCGTTTTTGGGTTTGGCAAAGGTGAGGCGGAGTTGCTCCGTAGCGTCGGGCGTGGTATTTTGCAAATCGCCGCGAAAGATATTGTCGTCTGCATTTATTACCTCTGCCAGCACATTTTTTCCGGAAACATTTGTTGCAGCAATGGGGGACTGCGGCGCACTGATGGTATGCAGGCGGCCATATTTGTCGTACAGCGGCCGGATACCCGGCGCGGCGTCGAGCGCTTCCAGTTCCAGCAGATTGGTATGCTGGTTTTCAAACAACCGGTTTGCCAGGGTGATGGCATACCGGTTGTCGGTAGCCTTCAGGTTAGGCAGCGGCAGCCAGTCGTGGCGTTCGAGTTGCGGAAACGCCGCGCCCGCATATAGTTCGCCCACGAATTGTTCGCCTTGTGGTGTTTCGGCGTAAACATACGGGCAGGCGCAGGCAATGATTAAGATAATGATCGCGGTACCGAATGTGGCGGCAATACCGCCCAACACCAAACCGATAATTTTGGCCGCATCGGGTTTGAAGACTTCTATTTTTATAATGTCACTGTATGCCAGGCTCATTTTGGGCCCCTCTTTATAGGTTTTTATAATCGCCGAATCGACATAAAACAAGACCAAATTTTGGTGGGCGGCCATTTCGCTGTTACTGTTGATGGTCGCAATTTCTTGTGCAAAATCGGGTGAAGCCCGGTCGATGCGGGCACTGAGGGCCGTTTCACCCATTTCCACCTTAGAAAGTAACCACATATTGCTCGCCGGCGTACGGGAGTCAACGATGACAAAATGCAGTTGGCTGATATCGACTGTAGACAGTTTTGTTTTTTGCATTTGCCGGCGGCTGTAGCAACTGAGCGTGCCGGATATCATCAGGAGCGTAAGAAAAAAGGAGAGGGGCTGCCGGAAAATGCGAATATTTTTCATGGTTGGTTCTTCACTTTTAAAATGGTGTAAATGATCGGGAAAACAACTGACGTGCCGTTCCAGATACCCGATGGTGCGCCCTAAACACAAATCATAAAGGTGCGCATAAAGTCCGTGAATACCCTGCGTTTACTGCGGTATATTTCAATATTTAAATTGCCAGCAGTAGCCGATACGCGGATGTAGAGAGGCCTAACTTTAGGCTTTTACGCGATACCTGGCAAATGTTAGGCACGGCCGACGCTCGGGGATAGCGGCTGATAACAAACAGGAGGAAAGAAGAGGAAGAGGGGACAGCATGGGTGCAATTGTTTTACATTAGAAACTGCTCACAATTTGCCGAAAAAATACATAATTCATTGATAATCAATAATAAAATGATTTTTTTTCAATTTAATGATTTTTCTACCGGTCAAAATATCCCCTGATTTTCAATCTGTTACAAAAATTCACCCTTCCCGAAAAATTTTAAAATTCTCTTGCACAATCCAAAACGTCGTTCTACCTTTGCACCCGCTTTCGAAAAGCCCCTTATTTAGGTTCAACATTTCAACTTTTAACAGCACATAAGCATGAATACGCTGAGTTACCGGACGGAATCCGTCAGCAAAGAAAAGGCGGAACACAAGTGGTATGTGGTGGATGCCGAGAATCAGGTTGTAGGCCGTCTTTGCACCCACATTGCCAGCGTGTTACGCGGGAAAAACAAACCCAGTTTCACGCCCCACGCCGATACCGGCGATTTTGTGATCGTGATCAACGCCGACAAAATACGTTTCACCGGCAAAAAATGGGATCAGAAAGAATATAAAAACTTCTCGCTGCATCCCGGCGGTCTCCGCCTCACAACGGCCACTGCCCTTTGGGAAAAAGACCCGCGCCGCATCATCGAGCGCGCCGTAAAAGGTATGCTGCCCAAAAATATTCTGGGCCGCCAGGTGTACAAACGTATGTTCGTATATGCCGGCACCGAGCATCCGCATATCGCGCAAAAACCGGAAACGCTTAAATTCTAAATAAAATTAGGGTTAGAAGGTTTCTGGTTGGAAAGTTAGAGGGTTAAATAGCCCCTGGAGGTTCGCAAACCCTCTAACCTTCAAACGAGTAACCTTGTAACCTCAAAATCACTCATTGATTTATGGAAATGATAAATGCCATCGGGCGTCGGAAAACAGCAGTTGCCCGGGTGTACCTGATGAAAGGAGAGGGTAAGATCACGGTGAACGGCAAAGACTACCGTGAATATTTCCCGCAGGTGCATATCCAGCACAACGTTACCGATCCGTTCGGCGTGGTCGGCACGGAAAATATCTATGACCTGAAGGTCACGGTTCGCGGCGGCGGCTACAAAGGCCAGGCCGAAGCCGTGCGTATGGGACTCAGCCGCGCATTGGTAAAACTGAACGAGGAGTTCAAAAAGCCGCTCAAGGACAAAAAATTCCTTACCCGCGACAGCCGCGCCGTAGAACGTAAAAAATACGGTCAGCCAAAAGCGCGTAAACGCTTCCAGTTCTCCAAACGATAAAAAGTTCGAAGTTTGGAGTTCGAAGTTCGAAGTTCGAAGTTGGCGCCATCACTTGGGCAACTTCAAACTTCAAACTTCAAACTCCAACTTTCGAACTTCGAACTTCAAACTTCGAACTTCAAACTTAATTTGGCAATGCAAAAGCCCACCTATAAAGAGTTACTCGACGCAGGCTGCCACTTCGGCCACCTGCGCAAAAAGTGGAACCCGAAAATGACTCCCTATATCTTCATGGAGCATAAGGGTATCCACATCATCGACCTGAACCGCACCGCCGAATGCCTCGAGCGCTCTGCCCAGGCGATGAAAGCCATGGCTAAAAGCGGCAAAAAGATCATGTTCGTGGCCACGAAAAAACAGGCCCGCACCATCGTGCAAAAAGCCGCTGAAAGTGTCGGTATGCCTTTCGTGACCGAACGCTGGCTGGGTGGTATGATGACCAACTTCATGACCATCCGCAAGTCGGTCAAAAAAATGAACAACATCGAGCGTATGCTCACCGATGTTACGTTGACCAGCATCACCAAAAAAGAACGCCTGACGCTGAGCCGCGAACACGCTAAAATGGACAAGCAACTCGGTGGTATCGCCAACCTGAACCGCCTGCCCTCCGCCGTGTTTATCGTGGATATTCACCACGAACACCTGGCGCTCGCCGAATCCCGCAAACTGGGTATCAAAACCTTCGGTATGGTCGATACAAACTCCGACCCTACCCTGGTAGATTTTGCAATCCCCAGCAACGACGACGCTTCCAAAGCTATCGCCTACGTCACCAACTACCTCACCGAAGCCATCCGCGAAGGACTGGAAGAACGTAAGGCTGTTAAAGGCGAGGAAAAAGAAGGCGCAGAAGCTTAATAAAAGGTTTGAAGGTTTGAAGGTTTCTGGTTTGAGGGTTTCTGGTTAGAGGGTTGCAGGTAACCTTCAAACCAGAAACCCTCAAACCAGAAACCCTCTAACCTTCAAACCAGAAACCTTCAAACCTCCGCCCCAAATCACTCCATCACTCCATCACTCAATCACTCAATACAAAATGAGCGAAGTAAAAATTTCAGCTGCCGATATTCAAAAACTCCGCGAAATGACAGGCGCCGGTATGATGGACTGCAAAAAAGCATTGCAGGAAGCAGAAGGCGATTATGAAAATGCCGTGGACGTATTGCGTAAAAAAGGTATCGCCAAAGCCGCTAAACGCGAAGACCGCGAGACCAAAGAAGGCGTAGTGATCGCCCAAACCAATGCCGACCAAACACGTGGCATTATCGTTGCCCTGATGTGTGAAACCGATTTTGTAGCCCGCAACGAAGGGTTTATCGCACTCACACAAAAAATGGCCGATATCGCCCTGGAGAATTACCCGGCCACCCTCGAAGAACTGCTCAACCTGCCGTTCGAAAGCGGTGTGACCATCGGTGTAAAAGTTGGCGAACAAAACGGCATCATTGGCGAAAAAATTGACTTGGGCCGCTATGAGCGCATCGAAGGCGCACAAGTGCTCACGTACAACCACTCCAACAACAAACGTTCGGTGTTGGTAGCCCTCAGCAAAGCCGGCCACGAAGAAGCCGGCCGCAACGTAGCCATGCAAATTGCCGCTATGAACCCGGTATCGGTGAGCAAAGACGATGTTGATCCGAAAATGGTAGAGAAAGAAATCGAGATCGGCAAAGAATTAGCCCGCAACGAAGGCAAACCGGAAGATATGCTCGACAAAATCGCCATGGGACGCCTGAATAAGTTTTTCCAGGAAAGCACATTGCTGAGCCAGAAATTTGTGAAAAACAACGATCAAACCGTGCTGCAATACCTGCAAAGCCTCGATAGCGGCCTCACGGTCACGGGCTTCAAACACGTATCGCTGTAATACCGTCCGTTCGACGGCATAAGAATTAATAAAAACAAGGGCTGTCCCGCATCTGTGGGATAGCCCTTGTTTTGTATCCTGAGTTATACCCCATCCCGATCAAAATCACCGTCCACCATGACGCCCGTCATCTCCTAAACTACGAACGCTATCGACCTTCGCCTGCATCGAACATCTAAAATCTTATGTCCTATGAAGTTTGAGTATAATTTGTCGATGGCAGAAATCATCGTTTCTTACCTGCTGATGATGGCAGTGATCGTAATAGGAATTTCTACGGGTCAAAGCTGGATCGCCGTGCTGGGGTTGCCCTTGTTTTTACGGGGGCTTTTGGGCTGGTGTCCGTTAAAAACTTTCCTGCGCGGTCAATCGACAACCTGAACAGGGCAAAAAGAAGGCGCCTGAAACGGCTGCGTCAACGCAATGCGCTGGTGCAGCCGTTTGTTTTGAGCGGCATTTTTGTAAACCCGATTATTGCCATTTATTGACAAAAGGTTCATGATACCCCTGTCGCTATTTCCATACCTTTGCACATAATGAAACAGATAATCAGCCTTTTTCTGGCGCTTTGCATACTCGGTCAGGCTTCGGTGCCTGCGCTGTGGGTGCTGGATTACCAGTGGCGCCGGGCGGTTTATCTGAAAAAATGCGAGAATAAAAATAATCCGGACCTGCACTGCGACGGGAAATGTTACCTGAAAAAACAAGTGACGGCCGGCACCGCAAATAACCCAAAAGCACCGCAGTTGCCGGAAAACTTCTACTCGGTAAAAGACCTGAATTTATTTTGTGAGACGCTGCCGACTTTTACGGAAGCAGTGACAGATGAATCCAGGTATATGCATATCCTCCCACCTTATTTACGGTATCGTCCGGATGCTCCGGCAAGCCGTTTTTTCAAGCCGCCTGCTTTAGGATAGCCATTTCTGGTAATATTTCTCTGGCTATTAAATTCGACTGATGCGAACACTGTTCTTCGCTTTGGCGTTTCTGGTTTTACTGCCCGGCGCCTCAGCTTGTGATGTTTGCGGATGTTCGATCGGGGGAAATTACTTTGGCATCCTGCCGCAATTTCACCGCCATTTTATAGGCATACGCTGGTCGTCGGAAACGAGTTATACCAGCCTGAGTGCCGATGCATTGCGCCAAAAGCAATATCACTCTGTTGAGGAATTTACCTCGGCGGATATGATCATACGCTTCTACCCGGTACGCCGCTGGCAGTTGTTGCTGCTGGCGCCATACCGATGGAACCATCAGACGGAAGATCGTATATCCACCCGTGTGCATGGGCTTGGTGATGTGTCGCTGCTGGCCAACTATGTCCTGCTCAATACCGGCGACAGCCTGCATCGCAGTTGGCGCCAAACGTTGAGCCTTGGCGGCGGACTGAAATTGCCTACGGGCCGTAATAACCTGACCGCAGCAGATGGCGGACCACTGCATCCTAACATACAACCCGGCACGGGAAGCACGGATTTTCTACTTTCCGCTGCATATACCCTGCGCCGGGGCGCTTGGGGCGCCTCCACCGATCTGCTGGCCCGATGGAATACCGCAAATAGCCACAATTATCATTTCGGTAACCGCCTGAGCGGTTCCGCAAAACTTTTCTACTGGAGCAATCTGCGCCACGTTACCGTGCTGCCCAATGCCGGAGTCTTTCTGGACGCCGCTGAGGCAAATCGCGATGACGACGAGCTGCTGACCGGCAGCAACGGCATTACCACCCTGGCTACGCTTGGGCTCGACGTTTACACCGGCCATTTTTCGGCCGGCGTGAACTACCAACCCCCGATTTGGCAAAGCCGGAAAACCGTGCGTACAAATGCCCGGTGGATATTCACCTTAAACTACATTTTTTAAACCATTTTTATACCTTTGATTATGCAAAAATTCATTTACGGGCTTTTAGCCCTCCTGCTTTTCGCCCTTGTCGTACCGGCTTGTAAAGACAAAGAAGACGACGAATTAACAGGCTTCAACGATATTGAAATCGAGTTTGACCACCGCGCCGGCGATGCCGCATTGGTTTTCGGCACCGAATACACGAACGCCGCCGGCGAAAAACTAAAATTCAGTACCTTCAATTATTTCGTCAGCAACTTCGTGTTGGTAAAAGCCGACGGTTCAGAATACGTGGTACCGAAAGACTCCTGTTATTTCCTTTGCAAACACAGCGACCCCGACAGTCGTGCAATAAAGTTGAAAAACGTTCCGGCGGGCGACTATACCGGTCTGAAGTTTATGATCGGCGTGGACAGCGCCAAAAGCGTCAGCCCGATTACCGAACGTATCGGTGTACTCGACCCGGCAGCCGGCGCCAATGGCATGTATTGGAGCTGGAACGCCGGCTACATTTTTGTAATGATAGAGGGCACATCGCCACAGGCGCCGCTCAATCCGGGCACCGGCGAAAATACCTTCCAATACCATACCGGCCTGTTCGGCGGCTACGACAGCCCTACCCTGAACAACCTCAAAACGGTCTCCCTGGAAACACACCACGGCGAACCGGCCAAAGTACGCCGTTCCGGTGGCCCACACTTCCACCTGTACGTGGATGTACTGGAAATGTTCACTAACCCGACCAATATCAGCGTGGCAGCCAACCCGACTTCACATGCCGGCCCATATTCAAAAACGGTAGCAGATAACTATGCGGATATGATTACGCTCGACCACGTGCATAATCCGTAAAGCAGGTTTCAAGGTTTGGGGGTTTGGGGGTTTGGGGGTTTGGGGGTTTGGAGGTTTGGGGCATAGCCATTCGGTAAAGGGTTTTGGGTACATTTAAAAGTCAAAATGTAAAATCTAAAATGTAAAAGTCAAAAGGAATATCGCGGAAGGGGGCTTTGTGACGGCATTTAGACCACTGAATATCCCTACCCACGGTATCCCACTTTTACATTTTGACTTTTACATTTTACATTTTGACATTAAAAAGCATCAATTTTCCCTTAACCTGATGGCTATGGGGGGTTGGGGGTGAACATTCTCTCCCGGTTTGGGTAGGAATTTTTCAAATTTCAAATTTGCCTTTTGCCTCCCTTTTTCAATTTTAAGTCAAATATGAAAATTTAAAATTTAAATTTGAAAAATGGGTGCGTTCAACCTAATGGCTATCCCCTCCTCCCCAAACTTCCACCCCCAAACCTCCAAACCTCCAAACCCCCCAACCCCCAAACCTCCCCCCCCCCAACCCCCAAACCTCCAAACCCCCAAACCCCCAAACCCATCATCATCAAATAACAAATCAGCGTGAAAAGAAAAATTGGATTTGCCGTTATCCTGCTGGCCGTTTCGTTTTCTTCCTGTAAAAAGGATGATCCACAACAGCCCTTTACAGGCCCCCTTTTACCGGTAAACTTTCCGCAACCGGCCTACGACCTGACCCTGAATCCGGTGACGGAAGCGGGTTTCGCGTTGGGTAAAAAATTGTTTTACGACCCTTTGCTGAGCCGCGATACCACGATCGCCTGCGCCGATTGCCATATTTCTTTCGCAGCGTTCAGTCACCCCGACCACGCGACCAGTCATGGTATCGACGGTCTGTTCGGGCGCCGGAATACGCTGCCGATACAAAATATGCTGTGGAAAACCGGCTTTTTCTGGGATGGTGGCGTACCTAACCTCGATCTGGTACCACTCAACGCGATTCAAAGTCCCGTGGAGATGGATGAAGACCCGGCGCGTGTGTTGGAGAAGTTACGGTCGCATGCACAGTATCCGGCGCTTTTTAAGCAGGCCTTCGGTTCGGATGAGATAACCACGGCGCGCTTTTTACAGGCCTTGTCGCAGTTTATGGTCATGCTCGTAAGTGCCGACAGCCCTTATGACCGATATGTACGAAACGAGCCGGGCGCAACCCTGACGGCGGAAGAGTTGGAGGGGCTGAGTATTTTTCAACAAAAATGCGCTTCTTGCCATGCCACCGACCAGTTTACCGACCAGTCGTATCGAAATAATGGTATCATCAACGATTTTACCCTCGACCGTGGCCGAAACGAAGTAAGTTCTCTGCCCGACGATATTGGCAAATTCCGTGTGCCTTCGCTGCGTAATGTGGCAGCCACTGCGCCTTATATGCACAACGGCAAATTTAAAACGCTCGAATCGGTACTCGATCATTACGCCGCAGGCGTGAAAGACTCTCCCTCGCTCGACCCACTGTTGCGGCAGCCCGGAGGCGCGTTAGGCATTCCACTGACGGATATTGAAAAAGGCCGGCTCGTGGCGTTTTTAAAAACATTGACCGATGAGGATTTTTTGCGGGACGCACGGTTTGCCCAGTGAAATATCCACAGCGGGAAAATTCCAACAAATTCTTTCCCTAACCCCGTTCGTCCGTGTACCCTTCAACGATCCCTAATACCTGATACGCTGCCAATGACATCAAGGCCAGCGAAACGATCAGCAACCAATTATTAATAGAGGCCAGCCCAAAACAAGTACCTATATAAATATCCACCCCCGCATTGACAAACAGCAGTATACCGATAATCCATTTGCGATTCAGCATTTTTTTTGCTGCAAAAGTGGCGGCCGGCCTGGAAATTAGTCAATGATAGCCGTCAGTCATCGTACAAATTTTAACCGGCTCGCATCTCGTACTTTTTCGTCCGGATTTTCCAAATTCCTGCCAAGCAGGCCTTATCTTTGCCCCGGATTTTAAAATTAGTACCACGCCGCCATGCAACACCGCACATTGACAGGGTTCTTCTCTCCTGAAATAAAATATGTCCTCCAAACGAATTAGACGTTTGGAGGTTTTTTTTGCCTTTAATCGAGCGCCCCCGTTGCACTTAATTATTTCAAAAGGACAAAACGCACCTTGAACATGCCGTTAAAATACAAACGCATCATGCTGAAACTCTCCGGCGAAAGCTTGATGGGTAAACAAAAATACGGGCTCAGCGCCGATATGCTCCAGCATTATGCCTACCAAATCAAGGAGTTGCACGATCTGGGGGTGGAAGTAGCCGTAGTGATTGGCGGCGGCAACATCTTCCGCGGCATTCAGTCGGAAGGCAACGGTATTGAGGAAGTAACCGGCGATTATATGGGCATGCTGGCCACCGTGATCAACGGCCTCGCGCTGCAAAGCGCGCTCGAAGTCCTCGGCGTGTACACCCGTCTGATGACTGCCCTCCGGATGGAAAGCATCGCCGAGCCGTACATCCGCCGGCGCGCCATCCGTCACCTGGAGAAAGGCCGCGTCGTCATCTGTGCCGCCGGCACCGGAAATCCCTATTTCACCACCGACAGCGCCGCCGCCCTGCGCGCCAACGAAATCAGCGCCGACGTGATCCTCAAAGGTACCCGCGTGGACGGTATCTATACCGCCGACCCTGAAAAGGACCCTTCGGCAGTCAAGTTCGACCGGCTCACTTTCGCCAAAGTGATCAGCCTCGGCCTCACAGTGATGGATATGACCGCCTTCACGCTCTGCAAGGAAAACAACATGCCCATCATCGTTTTTGACATCAATGCCCCCGACAACCTGCGCCGAATCGTCACCGGAGAAGCGGTGGGAACACTCGTAGAATAAAAATGAATATTATTTCTTATAACGTCAACGGCCTGCGTTCCGCCATTTCAAAAAGTTTCCTGGACTGGCTGAGCCAGGAGAAGTTCGACCTGATATGCCTCCAGGAAATCAAGGCGCAGCCGGAAGATATTCCACTGCTGGAACTGGAAGCCCTGGGTTACCGGCATTACTGGCATCCCGCTCAAAAAAAGGGATACAGCGGAGTGGCGACACTCTCCCTGCGCGAGCCGGATAACGTGGTAGTGGGCTGCGGCATCGAAAAGTACGACCGCGAAGGCCGTTTCCTGCGCACCGATTTCGGCGACTGGTCGCTGTTGAACTGCTATTTCCCCTCCGGAACCACGGGAGAAGAACGGCAAGCCTTTAAAATGGTATTTCTCGACGATTTTTTCCAATGGATACAGGAATTGAAAAAAGAGCGACCGAAATTGATCGTCGTGGGCGACTACAATATCGCGCATACCGAAATCGACATCCACGATCCGAAAGGGAATAAAAAATCCAGCGGTTTTTTACCCGAAGAACGCGCCTGGATGTCGAAATGGTTTGAAAACGGATTCACCGACGCCTTCCGGAAGGTACATCCCGAACTGGTGGAGTATAGCTGGTGGAGTTTCAGAGCCGGCGCGCGGGGCAATAATAAAGGCTGGCGGATCGACTATCATTCCGTTACCGACAACCTGGCCGCACAGGTCGCCGATACCCGTCACCTTACCTCAGTGGTACATTCCGATCACTGCCCCGTTTTGTTAAAAATTGACCTTTAGAGCAATCAGTGGTCGCCGGCGACTAATCACTGAAAACTGCCCGCCATATTCCATACCTTTGCCGGGCTTTTCAGAAAACCGGAATTTCGTTTCATCATCCGTCATCTTTTAAGTTCCGGCATGGACATAACGGCCGCACAACTCACTCAACTGCTCGAAGGTATCCTGGAGGGCAACCCCGATGCCGTCGTACGACAGCCGGCCCGCATCGAAGAAGCACGGGAAGGCGATCTGGCCTTTTTGGACAATCCGAAGTATGAGTCGTTCGCTTATACGACGAAAGCATCTATCTTATTGGTTAATAAGACGTTCCGGCCTGTTCAGCCTGTCGCAGCCACCCTCATCCGGGTGGATGACGTGCGCAGCAGCCTGGCGTTTTTGCTGGAAAAATTCAGTGATCTGCTCAATCCCAATGGCGCCGTGCCCCAGATTTCCGAACATGCACTGGTGTATCCTGATGTGCAAATCGGGATAAAAACCGCCGTCGGAGCATTTGCTGTGGTGGAAAGCGGCACCAGTATCGGCGAAAATTGCACCATATATCCGCAGGTATTCATTGGCCGTAATGTTCATATCGGGAACAACTGCAAACTTTTTCCCGGTGTGCGTATTCATCACGGTTGCGTCATCGGCGACAACTGCACCCTGCACGCCAACGCCGTCATCGGCGCCGACGGCTTCGGCTTTGCGCCGCAGGCGGATAATTCCTGGAAAAAAGTGCCTCACGTAGGGAATGTCGTGCTGGAAAACAACGTCGAGATCGGCGCCAACACCTGCATAGACCGGGCCGCATTGGGCAGCACTATCCTGCACCAAGGTGTCAAGATCGACAACCTGGTACATATCGCCCATAACGTAGAAGTGGGCAAAAACTCCGTGATGGCAGCCCAGGTCGGCGTGGCCGGCAGTACCAAAATCGGCGAAAACGTACAGCTCGGTGGGCAAACCGGCATTTCCGGACACATCACCATCGCCGACGGCACCCGGGTGCAGGCCCAAAGCGGAATCGCATCTTCCGTAAAAGAGCCCAATCAGGCCTTGTTCGGCGCCCCGGCTATCGACTACAATGACTTTATCCGGGCTTATGTGGTGTTTAAAAATCTGCCGGATTTACAGAAAAAAGTGCGTGAGTTGGAGAAAAAGCTAAAGGAACTTGAGGGTGCTGAGAATACATCGGCACCTAAAGGCGGATAACCGGGCGCACAACAAGGGATAACCGGCCTTCCTACAGTACGTCCATTAGAAAATACATCCACCCCAGGTAAAATCCTGAAAACCATCATTTGGCGGGAATCGACCGACCAAAATTGTTTCCTGCAAGCCTATAGCGGCAGCCCGGCTCTTTAGTACGGCTAAATCTCCCGGGTGCGGGGTTTCTTTGACTTCGACTGCGGTTTTTTGATCCAATACAAAATCCACCTCCTGGCCTGATCTTTTTTGATAATAATTCACCGAACACATTTTTTGCCATTGTAAATAAATTGCATTCTCAAAAACCTGCCCGCTGCTAACTTGGGCCAACTGTTGCAAAATACCGGTGTCAGCCAGGTAAATTTTCTTCCGGTAGGAAAGTTCTTTGCCCACATTACGGCTGAACGGCGCTACTAAATGGATAAAATACGTTTTTTCCAATAGTTCAAGGTAAGCAGTTACCTTTCGTTTATCCATCCCGAGTATCCCTGTTACATTCGAGATTTCAAGCAAATTTCCGCTTCGTGAAGCAAGTAAACGCACCAATTGAATTAATGCATTGCTGGCTTCCAGGTCTGACAATAATCGAATATCCAACTCAATATAGGCATTGACAATGTCTTTTAAAAATGCCGCTTTATCGGTCGCTGACTCAGATAATGCCACCTCTGGAAAACCGCCAAAACGCAAGTATTCCTCATAATATGCTTTAAACTTAAAATAAACGGCTTGTTGATAAGGTTGCCGCGAAAAACGCTCTAACGGCGCAGGATCCACCTCACGAAACCATAAGAACTCTGTAAAATCGAGTGGAAACATTTCAAAAATCTGCTTTCGACCGGCTAAACTCTCCGAAAAGCGATTTTTAAGATAAAAAGAACTGGACCCCGTAACAATGAACTTAAGTGTTGGATAGGTATCGTAAAAATACTTGATAATGCTGGTTATTTCCGGCACTAACTGGATTTCATCCAGCGCAATCACAGCCGGTTTGTCAAAATTAACCCCCTCAATTTCCAGATCAATTTGCACATCACGGTACAACGGGCGTTGAAAAATAAAACGGTTATCCGCTTTCTCCAAATCCAGATAAATTTTATTGTCGTGCGGTACTTTTTCCAACAAATACTTCAATGCCGATGTTTTTCCAACCCGGCGCATTCCGGTAATCACTGTAATCGGCTTTTTTACCAAATGCTCTTCCAGTGCAGGGAAAATCTTTCTTCTTAGCATAATGTTTAACATTTTGGACAAAGTTATGTCCTAAATGTTATACTTTGCGTACATTTACCAGTCCTAAATTTTAAAAATGCAACATACAGACGTCAACACGCTGGGCGAATTCGGCCTGATCGAACACCTTACTAAAGAATTTCTCATCACTCAACCTTCCACCCTCAAAGGCGTAGGCGACGACGCCGCGGTGATCGACAACGACGGTTTTTGCACCGTCGTCAGCACCGATATGCTGGTGGAAGGCATACATTTTGATCTCGCTTATTCCCCCCTGAAACACCTCGGTTATAAGGCGGTGACGGTCAACCTGTCGGACATTTACGCCATGAATGCCTTCCCCAAACAAATCACCGTTTCCATCGCCATTTCCAATAAATACAGCGTGGAAGCCCTGGATGAACTTTATGCCGGCATTCGCGCCGCCTGCGACGCTTACGGTGTTGACCTGGTGGGCGGTGACACCACCTCATCGCCCAAAGGCATGGTCATCAGCGTGACCGCCATCGGGCAGTGTGAAAAAGACCGCCTGGTGTACCGCAACGGCGCCCGCGTGGGCGACCTGATCTGTATCACCGGCGACCTGGGCGCGGCTTACCTCGGCCTGCAATTGCTCGAACGGGAAAAAAGCATCTGGCTCGAACACCCCGATGTGCAGCCAAACCTGGAAGACCAGAAATACATCATAGGCCGCCACCTGAAACCGGAAGCCCGTCGCGACATGATCGAAACCTTCCGGAAACAAGACCTGAAACCCACTTCGATGATCGATATTTCCGACGGGCTGGCCTCCGAAATTTTTCATATCTGCAAACAAAGCGGTACCGGCGCCCTGATCGAAGAAAGTGGCGTCCCCATCCATCCCGATACCCAACTCATGGCCCTGCAGTTCAAACTCGACCCCATCACCTGCGCCCTCAACGGCGGGGAAGACTACGAACTGCTCTTTACCATCGATCCTAAAGACGTGGATAAAGTGCGCTTCCTGCCCGATATCTATATTGCCGGCGAAATACTGAACGCCGCAGACGGAGTAAAACTGAATACAAAAGGCGGAAACCTGCATACGTTGAAAGCGCAGGGGTGGCGGCATTTTTAGGAATTGGGCATGAAAAAATAAAAATTACTGAAAATCTGGCATTTAAAAAAAACCCCCCTTAACTTTGTGCCGGCATGTTGCCTATTAACAATTTTCAATTTTTTTTCAATGTACAGTGGAACAGTAAAATTCTTCAATGAGTCCAAAGGTTTTGGCTTTATTGTTGACAACTCCTCCAAAGAGGAAATCTTCGTTCACGTCTCGGGTTTGATCGATGATATCCGGGAAGGTGACAAAGTCACGTTCAGAACCGAACGCGGCAAAAAAGGAATGAATGCAGTGGATGTGAAGATCGCCTAAGCGATTGTAAACATTTCAGTCATAAGATTCTGAACCTCCGGCAGTAGTTGCCGGGGGTTTTTTTGTGCAAAAAATGCAAATTCTGATCACACCTAAAAAATAATACCATGTGATTGATTTTATTCTGGGGAAATGATTAATTTTACAAATTGAAGAAATATTTAAACCATTTTAACCTTATGATCACCAGAATTACACTCTTCATTTTATTAGCCAACCTAACGGCTGCCGCACAACCTCAATTAGTACGTGATATTGCTCCCGGCACTACATCATCAATTTCCTCTAATTCGTTGTTTTCCCGATTAACCGCTTTGGGCAACACTGTCTTGTTTAAGGCTAACGACGGCGTAACCGGCCAGGAGCTTTGGCGCTCGGATGGCACACCGGATGGCACCGAATTAATCAAAGACATTTATGCTGGTACCGGCCAGGATGGCGTATCGGATTTTTTTATTGTTTTCGACTCCATTTTATATTTTCAAGGGCGGAATTCTGACTATGGTGCGGAACTCTGGCGGTCCGACGGCACTTCGGCCGGCACATTCCTTTTTTGGGATGCTTGCGTGGGGTCCTGTGATGGCCCTTCGTACGGCAACTTTTTTCCCGAGTTTGCTATGTGCAAAAACACACTATTTTTCAGATCAAGTAAAGCAGGCTCAGGTACAGAAATTTTTTACACCAATGGAGATTCGTCGTCAGTTACCTTGCTAACTGAAATCAGTTCGGGAGCTGGCAGCAGCAGCCCAGGTAGGCTTTGCGTATGGAATGACCTGCTGTTTTTTGTGGCGACTCAATTTAGCTCCGCCCGCGAGCTTTGGATAACAGACGGTACCTCCGGGGGCACGAAATTGGTGAAAGACATTAACCCTGGCGGTTCTTCTGCCAGCGACCCCAACAACCTGACCCCGGCTGGCGACCAACTCTTTTTTTCGGCAACTGTAAACGGCGCCGGACGAGAATTATGGAAAACGGATGGCACAGAGGCCGGCACTATTATGGTCAGGGATATTAATCCCGGCTCAGGAAACGGTGTCACCGATTTACCTTTTCAGATTTTAGGAGACTTGTTGATATTCGCAGCAAATGACGGTATAAATGGCATTGAACTTTGGATTTCCGATGGCACTGAACCCGGCACACAATTGCTGAAAAATATCGGCCCTGGAGCCAGCAACAGCCTGGTGCGGTATTTAGGCCGGCTAGATGACAAGTTGTTCTATGCTGCCGATGGCGGCTCCGGCACTGAACTCTGGATTACAGACGGAACTTCTGACGGCACAAAATTGGTGAAAGAAATTTTTCCGGGGCTAAGTGGCGGTGTCTATTCCGGAGGGCCGGCATATAACGGTAATATGTACTTTACGGCCAATGACGGCGTAAATGGCATAGAACTCTGGCAAACAGATGGAACCACGGCTGGAACAACGCTCTTGGCCGACATCAGTGCTGGTATTGCGGGCTCCGATCCTTCAAACCTGACTCTTGTCGGCTCTACACTCTATTTTTTTGCATCCACAACAGCCTATGGCCGCGAGCTATGGCGATATGACTTGAGACCGCCAGTGGCCACATTCAGCGCTCCGGATTCCGTTTGTCAATCTGAAACAGCAATTTTTACGGCATTGACCCCGGCCGCCGATACCTGGTTATGGCAATTTGGCACCGGCGCCCAACCGGCGCAAGCGCAAGGACCGGGGCCACATACTGTCACCTTCAATACTCCGGGCGAAAAAACAGTCTTGTTGATTGTATCCAATACTTTTGGCTCTGATACCGCAATTCAGGCACTCACGGTCTTTCCAATACCTCAAACTGACTTTAACAGTCAGGCCGATGATTTGTCTGTAACATTTATCAATAGCAGTATGGATGCAGTATCATATTTATGGAGTTTTGGCGATGGCGAACAAAGCAATGAAGCCAATCCCATACATGTTTATCCGGCCCCCGGCACTTATACAGTTACATTGGATGCTACTAACAACTGCTCGACTGTTGAGAAGTCAATGATTCTAACGCTTACATCTGCCCAGCGCCAACTAGCAGATTTTCCGGCTCTCAGGGTATATCCTAATCCGGCAACCCACGAACTCCGAATTAACACCGGACTTCCCAAACTGGAGCGCCTGCAAATTGTGCTGTACGAAGCACTTGGCAGTGTTGTACATGCGGCAAGTGCTATTTCCATTCCAGACACAGACATTTCAATCGATACCAGTAGCTTATCCCCGGGATTTTATTGGCTGCAAATAAGTACAACAGAAGGCCAACGTACCACCCCTGTGATCATTTTGCAGGAAGAGCAATAAAATGCACAAAAAACCAGGTTACGTCAGGTATAGATGTTTTGGTCAAACCAGAAATTTGCAGTAATTTTGCATAAAGCATTAACTTGGTATAAGATATCTTTTATCTATGGGAGACCTGATAATCAGCGAAGAGGTACTGGAAATAGCACAGTTATCCCCCGAGCAATTGACGCTTGAAATTGCGGTTTACTTATATGCACAAAAAAAACTAACTATTGGGCAAGCAAGCCGGCTTGCCGGTTTGGATTTGATTGCATTTCAAAAAGAATTGGCTAAGCGTGATGTGTATATCCATTACTCCTTAGATGATGTAAAAAAAGACCTGGCGAACCTGAGGAATATGTAAAATGGTCATCATCAGCGATACCTCCCCGATCACAAATCTGATCCAAATTGGCAGATTGGGTTTGTTGCGTGCCTTGTTTAACAAAATCATCATTCCGGAACTGGTTTATCAGGAGTTGATCCTCATTCCCGGGCAACTAATCGTTCTTTCCGAAGCAGACTGGATGGAAATACGGGGATTGTCTGACAAAACACCTTTCACACAACTTTCCACCCAATTGGATAAAGGTGAGGCAGAGGCCATTGCTTTGTGCATGGAACTAAATGCCGATCTGCTTATCATTGATGAATTTAAAGGAAGAAAAATTGCGGAAAAGCACGGCTTAAAATTAACTGGTTTACTGGGAATACTTCTTAGAGCCAAAGAAAAAGGCTTGTTAGTTGCTGTCAAACCAGAAATGGATCGGCTTAAAAGTGCTGCCGGATTTCGTATTCATCCAAAACTTTATCTGGATATTCTGATTTTAGCCGGAGAGTCCTGATTGCAAAAATTACATGCCGTTTTCAGAATTTAACTGAATCTTTGCCCGTCAGAATGCCCTGCAATACAGGGGCTCCTCCAACCAGAAACCCTCCAACCCTTCCAATATCATGCAACTCGATACCTTCGAAGTCACCGGCGGCACGCCCCTGCGCGGCGAGCTCCACCCCCAGGGCGCTAAAAACGAAGCCCTGCAAGTCATCAGCGCCGTATTGCTCACCGACGACCCGGTGACCATCAGCAATATACCCAACATCCTGGATGTCAATAAACTGATCGAGTTGTTAAAAGGCCTCGGCGTAACCGTCGAACAACTCGCCCCGGATACCTATCGCTTCTGTGCCGGGACGATCAACATCGATTACCTGCGCTCCGACGCCTTTATGAAAGACGCGCAGCGCCTGCGCGGTTCCGTGATGCTCATCGGCCCTTTGCTGGCGCGGTTCGGCCGGGCGGCACTGCCAAAGCCCGGCGGCGACAAGATCGGCCGGCGGCGTTTAGACACCCACTTCCTGGGCTTCCAGAAACTGGCTGCCGAATTCAAATACGACGACGAAAAGGACATTTATTACATCCAGCAACCCAAAGGCGGATTGCAGGGCGCGTACATCCACATGGATGAAATTTCAGTGACCGGCACCGCCAATGTAGTCATGGCCGCCGTACTGGCAAAAGGGAAAACAAGCATTTACAATGCAGCCTGCGAACCTTATGTGCAGCAACTCTGCCGTATGCTAAAGGACATGGGCGCCAAAATCGACGGCCTTGGCTCCAACCTGCTCCACATCGAAGGGGTGGAACAACTCGGCGGCGCTCAACACCGCTGCCTGCCCGACATGATTGAAGTGGGCAGTTTTATCGGCCTGGCCGCCATGACGCAATCCGAAATTACGATCAAAAACGCCGGTATCGATCACCTCGGCATCATCCCACATACCTTCGAACGACTCGGCATCATCATCGAGCGGCGCGGCGACGACCTGTACATCCCGGCCCAGGAACACTACGAGATCAGCACTTTTATCGATGGTTCCATTCTCACCATCTACGATGCCCCCTGGCCCGGCTTTACGCCCGACCTGATGTCCATCATGCTAGTCACGGCCACACAGGCGCGCGGCAGCGTGCTGATTCACCAGAAAATGTTTGAGAGCCGCTTGTTTTTCGTGGATAAACTCATCGACATGGGCGCCCAGATCATCCTTTGCGACCCCCACCGCGCCACGGTCATCGGCCTCGACCGCCGTTCCCAATTACGCGGCATCGAGATGACCTCTCCCGATATCCGGGCCGGCCAGGCGCTGCTCATCGCCGCACTGTCGGCAAAAGGCAAAAGCATCATACACAACGTGAACCAGATTGACCGCGGGTATCAGTACATCGATCAGCGGTTGAATGCAATTGGGGCAAAAATCAGTCGGGTTTGATATTTTTCACCAAAATTTTATCAATCTGCGCCCCGCCTGGGTTTCGGGTTTGGCCGAACGACCTTGTATTTCGCACCGTTTGTAAAGGAATACAGCTGGATTTATTATTTGTGCGAGAATTACCTGAGGCAAACCCGCCACGTTTATTTCAAAATTATCTGATCAATTCGAGCCCCGTCTTTATCCACGATTTCGATGCTGTAACCGTTGTAGTCAAACTGCTCGCTCACATCGGGTATACGTTCGAGGTGATGAATGATAAAACCCGCCAGCGTAGAGTACTGCGCACTTTTTTCCGGGATAAAAATTTTATCCAGATATTGATTTAGTTCACTGATGAGAATACTGCCACTCACGAGCAGTGAGCCGTCAGTACGCTTTGTGATTTCGGGCTCATCGTTGTCGTTACCCGGCAAATTGCCGACCAATGCTTCTGCGAGGTCATGCAGGGTAATGACGCCTTCGAAGGCGCCGAACTCGTCCACTACGATACCGAAGTAGCACCGGCGTTTTTTAAATTGCTGGAGCGCATCACTGGCATACAAATTTTCCGGCACGTACACCGGCTCGCGAAGGATGCTGAGCAAGTTGAAATCAGACTGATCCTTATTGATGAAAAAGTCTTTGACGTGGAGATAGCCGAGTATGTTGTCGTAACCGTCTTTGCAAAGGGGGAACTGAAAATGGTTGCTCTGACGCAGTTGTTGTGTGATGGCTTCCGATGAGTCGGTGATGTCCACCCACTCGACTTCGAGCCGGTGCGTCATTATATTTTTTACCCTCAATTCACTGAATGACAACACATTTTGGTGCAACTCGCTTTCGTCTTTATCTAACAGCCCTTGTCGGCCGGCAGTTTTAATGACATAACGAAGTTCCTCATCAGTCATTTTTTCTTCCTGAACAGGCTTGATCCTGAAAATTTTAAAAACCAGGTTGGTTGACCTGGTAAGCAACCACACAAAGGGATGAGCCATACGTGAAAAAAGGCGAATGAACCCGGCAATGCCCAACGCAACAGGCTCGGCGAACTTCATGGCAAGGGTCTTGGGAATCAGTTCGCCAATGACAATGGAAAGGTAGGTGATGAGCGCTACTACCAGCGTGTAAGCAATTTCATTGGCGTATGGACGAAGGACTTCCACCTGTTCCACCACAGGTCGGAAGTTGTCGGTCAATGCAGCCCCACCGTACACGCCCGATATAATGCCGATGAGCGTAATGCCGATTTGCACGGCAGAAAGAAAGCCTTCGGGGTTTTTCAACAGCCCGAGCACCGTTTGGGCGCGGGCGTTGCCGCTTTCCGCCAGTTGAATCATACGTTGCTTTTTGACGGATACCAGGGCAATTTCCGACAGCGCGAATACGCCGTTAATGAGGTTAAAGAGTAGAATAACGAAGAGTTCCACGGGAGGACATTATTTTGTGAGATGCAAATGTATGATATGCTTTTCCCTTAGATTTACCGCGCATGAAAAATCGCCTTGCCATGTTCATCGCGCTCGTATTACTCAGGGGCTATCTCCCTACTACGGAGTAATTGGTTAAGGTACCTGCGTTAGTAGCGCATTTTTTACACACCACCAGTTCAGTAAATGCGTCGTCCGGTACTCCTTCCCGATACATGCCATTTCCGAAACGATTTTACCCTGATTTAACATGAGTGATTAATTTTCCCGAAACCTCACTACCTTAGCGCATTGAAAGGCCAAGGTGCCATACCCAATGCATATAATCTGATCGATTTTCAGAGCAAATGAAGGTTTCATTGAATTGGATTCGAGATTTTCTCGACCTAGATAAAACACCCACAGAAATCGCCGACATATTGACATCGCTGGGACTGGAAGTGGAAGGATGGGAGGAAGTAAAACCCTCGCCGGTCGACTTGGATAAAGTCGTGACCGGGGTAGTGGTGGCGTGCGAACGTATTCCGGATACAGACCACCTGTCCGCTACAAAAGTCGATGTCGGCGACCCCGACCCCGAGGGATCGGGAAAGGCGCTCCGTTCCATTGTGTGCGGTGCACCGAACGTGGCCGTTGGCCAAAAAGTGCTCGTGGCCCTGCCCGGCGCCAACGTTTTCAGTAAAGACGGTCAGTTGTTTACCATAGCCGAACGCAAAGTGCGCGGGGTGCCGTCGCAAGGCATGATCTGCGCCGAAGACGAACTCGGCCTGGGGCACGACCACGCTGGAATCATGGTGCTGCCGGCCGATACCCCCTTGGGCGTCACCGCGGCAAAATATCTGGACCGGGCCTCCGATATTGTCTATGAAATCGGCCTGACCCCCAACCGTGCCGACGCCACCAACCACCTCGGCGTAGCCCGCGACCTGTTGGCCTGGATGCGGCAAAACGAAAACCCTGCGGCAACGCTTCGCCTGCCGGCTATGTCTCCCGATAATTTCAAACGTCATCCCGAGGCCTCGGGATCGAACCTCAACCTCGAAGTAGTTGTGGAAAATACCGAGGCTTGCCCGCGATACTCCGGCGTATTGATTCGGAATATAAAAGTCAAAGAAAGCCCCGACTGGTTGAAAAACCGCCTGCTCGCGGTAGGCCAGCGCCCAATTAATAACGTGGTGGACCTCACCAACTACGTCCGTATCGAACTCGGCCAACCCCTTCACGCCTTCGATGCCGACCAGATTAAAGGCGGCAAAGTCGTGGTAAAAACCCTGCCCGAAGGCACCGTTTTTAAAAGCCTCGATGCAGTGGACCGCAAACTTTTCGCAGAAGACCTGATCATCTGCGATGGCGAATCGAACCCCATGTGTATTGGCGGCGTATTTGGCGGCGCCACCAGCGGCGTTACGGAACGCACCACCAACGTATTTCTCGAAAGCGCTTTTTTTAACCCCAAATGGATCCGCCGCTCCATGCTGCGCCACAACCTGCGCACCGATGCGGCCTGGAGTTTTGAAAAAGGTGTGGACCCGAACGGGTGCCTGACCGCGCTGCAACGCGCTGTTTCGCTGGTTCAGGAGCTGGCCGGCGGCGAAATCGCTTCCGAAATCACCGACCTGTACCCCAATCCTGTTGCGCCGGCGCGCATACCGGTGGAATACGCCCGGATGAACACCCTGATCGGCGAAAATTTACCGAAAGAAACCGTCCGAAATATCCTGGCAGCCCTCGAAATCGGCATAGCAGAAGAATCCGCGGCAGGCTTTACCGCCGTCATTCCGACGAACAAACCCGACGTCATCCGCGAAGCCGATGTAGTGGAAGAAATCCTGCGCGTTTACGGGCTGGATACCGTGCCCATGCCGGCACAGATACGCACCAGCGTGGAAATCACCCCCCGCCCCAATCCGGATGCCGTGCGCAACATTGCCGCGGACTTTTTGGCATCCAACGGCTTCAATGAGTGCATGAACCTGTCGCTCACCAACTCAGCCTACCATACCGGCGAAGGCGCCTTATTACCCGTGCCCGCCGCATCATTGGTGTTTGTACACAATACGGCTAATCAGGGGCTCGACTGTTTGCGGCCGACCATGTTATATAGTGGATTAGAAACCATACGACACAACCAAAACCGGCAAAGCCCGGATTTACGGTTGTTTGAATTCGGAAAAGTGTACGAGCGAAACCCCTCCCCCGAAGGAGAGGGGGGCTTGACCCAGTTCCATGTTTCTGCCTTCCGATTGGAAAGCAATCAAGCCCCCCTCCCCTTTGAGGGAGGGGATGGGGGAGGGGTTTCCCGCGAAACCGCACGCCTCGCCCTTTTCCTCACGGGCGCACACGCTCTTGAAAGCTGGCAGCCGGCAGCCAAAAAAGAAGTGGATTTTTACACTTTAAAGGCCTACGTCCAGAATTTGCTGACCCGCTTAGGTATCAGCGGTTATCAGGAAACTGTGGTACAGGATGCTCCGTTTCGCCTGGCTTTGCGCTACCACCGCGGCCCGCAGGAGTTGGTAGTTTTTGGCAGCGTATTGCCGGCAATCAGCCGGAAAATGGATCTAAAAAACGCAGTGTTTTTTGCCGATTTTAATTTTGATAACCTGCTAAAAGCCCTTGCCGCAAATAAGATACAGTTTCAGGAACTGAACAGATTCCCCGTGGTTCGCCGGGACTTGGCCCTGGTGCTGAACCAGCAGGTGTCTTTCGGCGAAATTCGCCAGATAGCAACCAAGACCGCTAAAAAACTGTTGAAAGAGGTTAATTTGTTCGACGTATTCGAAGACGAAAACAAAATTGGCGCAGGCAAAAAATCCTATGCCGTGAGTTTTCTGTTTGAAGACCCGCAAAAAACCTTACAGGATAAAGAAATCGATGCCTTGATGCAGCAATTGCAGCAGGCATTTGAACATAAATTAAATGCGATTATTCGCAAATAACCCTCCCGATCTTGTTCAAAAGAGAAAAGAGACGGAGCCGTTTAATAACCGAAACCGGACAGTATTGAACCGGAAAGCAATGTCAATGGAATGAACGCTGGCTTGTAGTAAACTGGATTGGAACGGTTTGTGCTAATATAACCGAACCCATATAAAATTTGCTGCATCTTTTCAGCGATCATCATCCAACGGCCGATTACGCAATGGCATACGAAGTACAATCGAATCATATTATCCAGGTCACTATCCTGATTGCCGGGCGACCTTATCTGCTAAATATTAATGCCGCAGACGAAGCGCTTATTCACCGCCTGGCCAAGGACATCAACGATAAAATTACGGCTTTTCAAACCGGCCAACCATCGCGTGACCTACAAGATTGTTTTGCGCTCGCCATGCTTACCTGCGCCGTCGAACTGCACCGGGCCTCACAACGCCCGCAGCCGGTGGCTGTTGTCTGAGTAACTTTCCTGTCGGGTTTCATTTGAACGGTTGAACGGGTTTAACGAGTTGGGCGGCAGTGCTCAACCCGTTCAACCCGCTCAACCCGTTAAACCCGCTAAATCCTATTAAACCTTTCACATATATTTTTTAACTTTTTAATGTACAACCGATATGGAGATTATAACGGGACTTGTCATAGGGTTGGTTGTTGGTGGTATCGTGGCGTATTTTATCGCTAATTCGGCGGTAAAAAAGTCGAATCAAAAAGCGATCGAAGAAAGCAACCGCCAGGCCGATCTGGCTATACAGGAAGCCCGCCTGACCGCCAAACGGCTTACCGATGAAGCCGCAATTCAGGCTGAAAAAGTCGTTGGTAAAGCGGAAGCGGAAAACGAGCGCATCAAGCAGCAGAAGATTCAGGAGGCCAAAGAGCGCTACGCGCAAATGCGCAGCCAATTCGACAGTGAAAAGGCGCAGCACCAGCTCACCCTGAAGGAGATGGAAATGGATGTGCTGAGCCGTCAAAAAGACCTGCAAGTGCAGCAGGACGCATTCCAGGCCCGGATCGATGAAGTAAATGCCCGGAAAGCAGACCTGGAAAACAAAGAACTGGAAGTAGAGACCCTGCGCGAAAACTTGGACAAACAACTGAAGATTGTTCAAAAGAAAAGAGAAGAACTCGACGCCGCCAACGAAGAGCGCATCAAAGCGCTGGAGATGATCGCCCAACTGAACCAACAGGATGCCAAAGACCAACTGTTGGATGCCGTGCGAGCCAAGAGCGAAAGCGAGGTGATGGCTATCGTAAAAGAAGCCGTGACCCAGGCCAAACTAAATGCCAGCAAGGAAGCCAAAAAAATCGTCATCCAAACCATCCAGCGGATGGCTGCCGAGTTCACCATCGAAAATACGGTGTCGGTATTCAACCTGGAAAACGACGACATGAAGGGCCAGATCATCGGTCGCGAAGGCCGCAACATTCGCGCCCTGGAAGCCGCCACCGGTGTGGAGATTATCGTAGACGATACGCCGGAAGCCATTGTAATTTCCTCCTTCGACCCCATCCGCCGCGAAGTGGCGCGCCTGTCGCTGCAACGCTTGGTGGCCGACGGCCGTATTCACCCGGCCCGTATCGAAGAAGTGGTGGCCAAGGTGCGCAAACAACTCGAAGAACAAATCATCGAGATCGGCGAACGCACCGTGATCGAACTCGGTATTCACGGGCTCAACCCCGCCCTGGTGCGGATGGTGGGCCGTATGCGCTTCCGCTCTTCCTACGGCCAGAATTTGCTCAAACACTCCGTGGAAACCGCCGACCTCTGCGCCATCATGGCTGCCGAACTTGGCCTCAACCCGAAACAGATCAAAATGGCTAAACGGGCCGGTCTGTTACACGACATCGGGAAAGTAGCAGAAGAAGAGACCGAACTGTCGCACGCCCTTGTCGGCATGAAACTCTGCGAACAGTACGGCGAACATCCGGTGATCATCAACGCCGTTGGCGCCCACCACGACGAGGTAGAGATGAACAACATCATTTCGCCCATCATCCAGGCTTGCGATGCCATTTCCGGCGCGCGCCCCGGCGCACGCCGCGAAATTCTCGAAAACTACCTCAAACGTATCGGCGAACTCGAAGATATCGCCATGGGCTACGAAGGTGTGTCGAAAGCCTTTGCCATGCAAGCCGGCCGCGAGTTGCGCGTGATCGTGGAAGCCGACAAAGTCAGCGACCAGTACGCCGACGACCTGTCGTTTATGATTTCGCAAAAAATTCAGGACGAAATGCAATACCCGGGCCAGATCAAGGTGACCGTTATCCGGGAGAAGCGGGCTGTGGCGTATGCCAGGTAAGGTTTCTGGTTAGAAGGTTTCTGGTTTGAAGGTTTCTGGTTGGAGGGTTTCTGGTTTGAAGGTTCCTGGTTAGAAAATAGTGGGCTGTCTGGGTTTTGAACTCAGGCAGCCCACTCCTTTTTTTGTGCAGATGTCGTTTTCAAAACTCTCCCCGGAAAATACCATACAAGCCCTGATCCGTATTAGTAAACGGGGGAGCCCGTTACCTATCTTTGCCCCAAAGCATTTCCCGCATGAACTTTCGACCCGCGCCGTTTTTCATTTTACTTTCCGGCATCTTATTATTCCATCCCGCTTGTTCCCAAAACAATGACCGCAGCGCCCGCCTTTCCGGTGAAATTGCCCTGGGCGAGGGTTGGCGCCCGACGGTGTACCTGGTAAAACCCAATTTTTACAAACAGTTGATCTCTTCATACGAGGGCACGGTGGTCGATTCGGCAGCGGTGGCGCCGGATGGTTCTTTTGTTTTTAAAAACCTGTCGTGGCTGCGAGAGAAGGCGCTTTATGTGTTGTTCGTTCAACCGGCTAACAGTCGGTTTTACAACGAAATTGCTACCCCGCCACCGGCGGAGAACTATGCCTGCCTGGTACTGTCGCCCGGCGCCGGTATCCGGCTGCGCGCCAATGCCTGGGAACTCACCCGCTCGTATCAACTACTGGAAGCCGATCCCGAGAGCCGGCAAATCGCCCGGCTGCGCGATTTCCGCGAGCCGTTTTACCGGGAATTCGAAACGCTGCACCCGGCAGCAGACTCCGTTCAGGAGTGGAATACACACGGTAGCCCCGCCGTTCAGGATTCCGTGTACACTGCGCTCGACGCCTTCCTGGATACCACCCATGCCGTGCTACCAGCCTTTGCCGCCTTGCGCCTGCGCGCACCGGACAATGAGTTTCGCGACCGGCCGGAGCTTTTTCTGCGGGTATTGGAGCGATTGCAGCGCCTGGCGCCCGGCAATCCCTGGGTTGCGCAACTCGGCGTTTTTATGGACCGCGCCAAATTGCCGGTGCTGGAAGGAGACAAAATGCCGGACTTTGCTTTGCCCACGCCTGAAGGCGATACGCTGCGTCTCGACTCGGTGCGCGGCAAATTGCTGCTGGTCGATTTTTGGGCATCCTGGTGCGCGCCTTGCCGCGCCGAAACACGGGAAACGATTCGCCCCTTGTATGACCAATATCATACCCGCGGCTTCCATGTGCTCGCCGTATCCATTGACCGCAGCCGCGAAGCCTGGACGGCGGCAATTCGCAAAGACGGCGCCGTTTGGCCCAATGTATCCGACCTGCTGGGCGATGCCTCACCCGTGCGGCAAACGCTGAAATTCGAATACATCCCGTCCAATTACCTGCTTGATGCCGATGGTCGCCTGCTGGCGCGCAACCTGCACAAGGAAGAATTGCGGATATTTGTCGCGAAGTACTTCGAACAGCGATAAATATGAACAGAAAAATATCTTGGCTTTTCCTCTTCCTGTTATTTCTGATACGCTCCGCGAATACCCAGAATCTGGATATTCGCTGGCTGGACAAGATCAACTCCCCGGCAAACCCCCGGGCCGACAAACCCTGGCAGTTCGTGACCGATTGTATGGCGCCGGTAGGCATCGCCATGCCGGTAACCTTGTTTGTTGCCGGCGTGGCAGGGAAAGATCAGTACCTGCGTACCAAATCGTACGAAGCCGGCGCTTCATTTTTGCTGAGTTCAGCACTTAGCATGGCAACCAAAATTACGGTAAGGCGCCCCAGACCCTTTGTGACCTACCCTGAGATCATTACCAAAAAAAGTAAAGGCGGCAGTTTTTCTTTCCCTTCAGGTCACACCGCCGTCGCTTTTGCCACGGCTACTTCATTGAGCCTGACCTATCCCAAATGGTACGTCATAGCTCCCTCGTTTGCGTATGCCGGGGCGGTAGCGTATTCCAGGATGTACCTCGGCGTGCATTACCCCAGCGATTTGCTGGGAGGCATATTGATCGGAGTCGGCGCTTCTTTGCTGACTTACCAGGTAGGACGCTGGGTAGAGCGATGAAAATGCAGACCTTTGCAACTGAAGGAGAGATCGAATCTGCCTGAAGTCCTCATTTCCCGTTATGTGGTTTCTTTTCGTAGTGCGTTTAAAACAGGTTTACCGGATGCTCGATGCTACCGGCTGGGGCATTTTATTGGTCTTGCTTGTGGTCACGGCCGGCTTGTGGATTCCGGCGCTGGCACGTTTGGCGGAAACCGGACCAGCATTAGTGAGCGCATTAGGGCTTATACTGGGAATCCTGATCCAATCCTCCCGCGCAGACCGTACTTTTTTGCAAAAAGTAGAACTACCCGCCTGGAAAATTTACCTGCTCGACCTGTCACTGGCGCTGCTGCCGGTATCGTTCCTGCTATTGGTGTTAGGAAACTGGCTCGCAGCCCCTTGTTTTTTGGGCGCCGGGCTACTGGCTGCTTTGATGCCCGCGGGACAATTGACCGGCGCCGGCAACTGGAAAGCCCGGTTTGAGATTCCCCTTATTCCGCCCGATTTGTTCGAATGGCGGGCGGCCATCCGGCGCTTTCCGTTAGGTTGGTTGCTGGTGGGCGTTTTGCAGTGGGGCGCCGGGCTTCATATTGCCTTTCCTCTGGTATCGCTGGCTGTCGGACTCATGTTGCTTGGCGCCGTTTTCGAATTTGCGGAGCCCAAGGAACTGTTGCCAATGGATCAACGGGCTTTGCTACGCAAATGGCGGCGGTATGCCCTGGCCTTGCATTTGTTTTTTTTGCCTGGATACGGATTGGGGGCCGTTTGGCAATGGGAATATATCTGGCTGATTTTGTACGCCGCCCTTGCGCTCGAAACGATGCTAGCCCTCCTGTTTTTTTACAAATACAGCGTTTGGCAGCCGGGGTTGGAGCGCGTGTCGGGCAGCGTTTTCACCGCTATCGGACTGGTTTTAGTGTTGTTACCAGGCGGAATATTAGTAGCACTGCCGATGGCCGTTTGGACAGGCGCCAAAGCCCTGCGACGAATGAGGTATTGGTATTGATGTGGGGCGAATTTGTAATTCGCCTGCACTACGAAAGACGTTTAGGTACTGATATGTGGCGCCGATCAATTCGTCTGCACTACTGAATAGTGCCCGCCTGATAATAATAAACTGAATATACTGATTACTACCCATTCCCAACGATGTTAACCATACAAAATATACATTTCACCTACGGCAACAAACCGGTCTTGAGCGATCTGAGCCTGAGCATCCCCGATGGTGAAATCCACGGTATCCTCGGTCCCAACGGCGCGGGCAAAACCACCTTTTTCCGCCTGGTAACCGGCTGGTTGAAACCGCACGACGGAAGCATTACCTGGCAGGGCCATCCGCTCGCCAAACGGCAAACCGCGTTTCTGGAAACGGAACCTTATTTCTACCCCTACCTGAAAGGGATGGAATACCTCCGCCTGATCCGCGATACCCCGGAGCAGATTGAAAAATGGAACCAATTGCTGGACCTGCCGCTGGAGGAACTGACGGATAACTATTCCACCGGCATGCAAAAAAAACTGGCCTTCCTCGGCACGCTCCTGCAGGAACGCCCGGTGCTCATCCTCGACGAGCCGTTCAATGGCGTCGACTTTGCCGGCAACGAAGTGATGATGGCCATCATTCGCCGGCAAGGCGTACTCAAAGGCGCCACCCTGATTTCCTCCCATATTCTCAGTACGCTCACTCATGTATGCTCCCGGATCAGCCTGCTCGGCGACGGAAAAATCCTGCAAACCTTCGAACGGGAAGATTTTGCGGCCCTGGAAGCCGGCGTGCGCGAAGAAACCGGCGTACTATTGGACAAAATCATGGAAGCCGGCCGGGAATAGTTTCCGGTATTCCGGTGCCCGAAGTATGCGTACTCCCGCAAAAAAATGAAATCTTTGTCGCACAGAAACTATAGTAAGCAGCAGGCCATGTTCACCATGCCAACCGCTCATCCATGAAAAAACTTTTTTTGCTCGACGGCCATGCGCTCATTTACCGCGCACACTATGCATTTATGACCCGCCCGCTGATCAACTCGAAAGGCTGGAACGTTTCCGCCATTCAGGGTTTTATGCGCACCTTATGGGATATGATGCAAAAAGAAAAACCCACCCACATCGCCGTCATATTCGATCCGCCCGGGGGTACTTTCAGACATACCGAATTTGAAGCCTATAAGGCCAATCGCGATGCTCAACCGGAGGATATCACCCTGGCAATCCCCTGGGTGGAAAAGATCGTGAAAGCGATGAACATCCCGGTACTGATTGTGCCCAACTATGAGGCCGACGACGTGATCGGCACCCTGGCCAAACAGGCCGAAAAAACCGGTTACGATGTGTATATGGTAACCCCCGACAAGGACTTCGGCCAGTTGGTCAACGACCATATTTTCCTGTACAAACCCGGTCGCCAGGGCAATGACGTGGAAATATGGGGCGCCAAAGAAGTCTGCGAACGCTGGGGTATCCAACGCGTCGAACAGGTGATCGACATGCTCGCCCTCATGGGCGACGCCGTAGATAATATTCCCGGCCTGCCCGGCATCGGCGAAAAAACCGCCGCTAAACTGCTCCAGGAGTTCGATAATGTTGAAAACCTGCTGGCCAATGCCGATAAACTCAAAGGTAAACAACAGGAAATCGTAAAAAACCATCCCGAAAAAGCCACGCTCTCCAAGTGGCTGGCCACTATCGAAATCAATGCGCCCGTTCAGTTCGACGATCGATTTTTTGAAATAGAACCGTTCAACCGCGAAGAACTGATCGAGATTTTTAAAGAACTGGAGTTTAAAACGTTAGCCAACGATATTCTGAAACACCCGCTGGCGGGTAATACGGCAACGACTACCGCCAACCCAGCCCCCAAAACGGAGGGCGGCAAGCCCAAGTCGCCCGCAAAACCCGGGGCAGGAATGCAAGGCAATCTATTCGGCGACGACCAACCGGAATTCGCCGGCCAGCCGGAAACAAGTCCGCTTTCCGCCGGCGGCGATAGTGTAGGCTTCCGCCGTGCCGCGAAGGATATATCCAACGTGCCCCACACCTACCATGCAGCCGAAACTCCCGAACAACGCGCCGAACTGGTAAATCTGCTGCTGAGCCGCCCGGATGTATCCTACGACTCTGAAACCACCTCCATCGAAGCAACCCAGGCGGATCTCGTAGGATTTTCCTTCGCCTATAAACCGCATGAAGCGTGGTATGTACCCATTCCGGCCGACCGCGAGGCGGCGCAGGCCGTGGTAGAGGAGTTCCGGCCGTTTTTTGAAAATGAACAGATTGAAAAAATCGGGCAAAACCTGAAATACGACGCCATCGTGCTGAAAAACTACGGCGTCGACCTCCGCGGCCCCTACTGGGATACCATGATCGCCCATTACCTGCTGGAACCCGAACTCCGGCACAATATGAACTACCTGGCTGAGACCTACCTCGACTATTCGCCGGTCAAAATTGAAGACCTCATCGGCAAAAAAGGCGCCACCCAGGGTACCATGCGCGACGTCCCATTGGAACAAATCAAAGAATACGCCGCCGAAGATGCCGACATTACGCTTCAACTGCGGCAGTATTTAGAACCCAAACTCGAAGCCGGCGGCAAAAGCCTCAACAAACTGTTCCACCTCGTGGAAACGCCGTTGGTAAAAGTGTTGGCCGATATTGAGTTCGCCGGTGTGCGTATCGACCCGGATTTCCTCAAAGCATATTCGAAGGAGCTGGCCGTGCAAACCGTCGATTTAGAAAAGAAAATCCTGGAAGAAACGGGCTACACCTTTAATGTGGCCAGCCCCAAACAAGTGGGCGAAGTCCTGTTCGACCGCCTGAAACTACCCTACCCCGGCAAAAAAATGAAAAGCGGACAGTATTCCACCGATGAGGAAATACTTTCCGAACTGGCCATCCAGTACCCCATCTGTGCCGATATTCTGCAACACCGGACCCTGATGAAACTCAAGGGCACTTATGTAGATGCCTTGCCTGCACTGATCAACCCGCGCACCGGCCGGGTACATTCCTCTTTCAACCAGGCCCTGGCCGCTACGGGCCGGTTGAGCAGCCAGAACCCCAACCTCCAGAATATCCCCATCAAAACGGCCGAGGGCCGCAAAGTGCGCGAAGCCTTTATCCCCCGCGACGAAAACCACCTGTTGCTTTCTGCCGACTATTCCCAGATCGAATTGCGCCTCATTGCCGAAATCAGCAACGAGGAGGCCATGCTCGAAGCCTTCCAACTCAACCAGGATATCCACCAGGCCACGGCGGCCCGCGTGTTCGGCGTACCGTTGGATGACGTGACCCCCGACCAGCGCCGCGCCGCCAAAACCGTCAATTTCAGCATTATTTACGGCGCCGGCGCCACCAACCTCAGCAACCAGCTCGGCATCAAACGCACCGAAGCCAAAGAACTCATCGAAAACTATTTCGCACAATACAAGGGGTTGAAACACTACATGGAAACCACCGTAGAGTTCGCCCGCAAACACGGCTACGTCGAAACCCTCATGGGCCGCCGCCGCCAGCTGCGCGACATCGACAGCCGCAACGGCATGCACCGCAGTATGGCCGAACGGATGGCCATCAACACACCCATTCAGGGCACTGCCGCCGATATGATTAAGGTGGCCATGGTCAACATCTGGAAGGCTATGCGCGAAGGCAAATTCCAGTCCAGCATGATCCTGCAGGTACACGACGAACTTGTGTTCGACGTACACAAGGATGAGCTGGAAGCGCTGAAACCTATTATCCGGGAAAAAATGAGCTCCGCCATCCCGAATTTACGGGTGCCGATTCTGGTGGAAATGGGCGTGGGGGAGAATTGGTTGGAGGCGCATTGAGGAGGGGGCGGTCGGCAAGACCTCTACACTGGCATCTAATTTGGTAATGATGATACTTTCAGCGCAGGTCAACTTCGTATCTTCGAGCCCATTCAATTTATCCTTATGGCTGAGGCCCCGGCAACAGATTTGCAAAAATTTTTCCCACGCCTGATTGATGAAATCAGGGAAGGCGAGTGCGTGCTATTGCTCGGACCGGATATCGTGTGGGTGGAAGGAGTGCCCTTTATGCAAAAAATGCGCGATCTCATTTATGCCGCGCACCGGGAAGATGGCACGCAAGAGGAGGACATCGTATTTAATTTTAAACGCGACGGCCTGTTTCTTTTTGCCGAAAAAGAAAACAAACATGACGTACAATACGAACTGCGTTCCTGTTTGAACCAACAACAACCGCCCGACCTGTACCGGCAAATTGCCTGTATCCCGTTTCATCTCATTATCTCCGTTAATCCCGATCATTTTATGCCAATGGCTTACGACGACCTTGGCGTTAAGCATGATTTCGCTTATTTTAATCACGCCGTACCGGAAGAAAACACGCCATTGGAAGAACCAACCTCCAAAAGGCCTTTGGTGTACAACCTGTGCGGCAGCCACCGGAAACCTGCTTCCATGGTGCTGGATTACGATGATCTTTTCCGCCTGATCAAAGGTATTATGTCAGAAAAGGGATTGCCCGTAAAACTCCGTCGCAAACTGGAAGACGCCAATACGTTTCTATTCCTCGGTTTCCATTTTGAAAAATGGTACACTCAATTGTTGTTGCGCCTACTCTCGGGAGATAAAAACCCGCGCAAATTTGCCATTGATACGGTATTGGAGGATGAACAAACCAATACATTCCTGATCAAACAGTTTAAAATTGAGTTTAAAAAACCGGAAGATGATTTTTTCCAGACGCTTTTCCGGGCTTGCCAAAAGGAAGTTGATTTCCTGCGCGGTAATGGAGCAGTGGAAACGGAAATAACGCCTGAAGCCATCGTGCGGTGGCTGGAAAGCGGCCAAACCGAACGCGGTATCAAAGCTTTGCGCAGCCTGATGGCAGGCACCGAATTCGCCGAAGACCTGATACTGCTTTCCAATCGCTACAACAGATGGAAGGAAAAAAGCGCGAACAAAACAGCGGATAGCCGTGATTTGGAGGTTGAATACAATCAAATCGTTAAAAGCCTGATCGGGATCGTTCAGTCCATTCATTCATAAATCAGCCGCTCCATGCTTCGCTACCGCTATCCCGGTGTTCAACAATTCGAATCTGAAGATGCTTACCGCTTTTTCGGGCGCGACCGGGATATTGCCGATTTGTATGACCTGGTGTTGCTGGAAAAACTGGTTGTTTTGTTTGGCAAATCGGGTTATGGCAAAAGTTCGCTGCTGAATGCCGGCATCATTCCCCGCTTGCAGGAATCGAGGCCCGGAAATGCAAAATTCTTTTTACCCATACAGGTTCGGTTCGGCCCCTACACCCTTGGTTACAGCCTCCACCCGCTGGAACAGGTACGTCGGCGATTAGATGAAAGTCTGGAGCCCAACCCCGACATGGCTTTCATAGATACCCTGGACAGCAGGCAGTCCCTTTGGGCCGCGTTCAAGCGCCGGCAACAAGAGAACCAGTCGTTGCAATGTCTCCTGATTTTTGACCAGTTTGAAGAGTTGTTTACCTACCCGGAGGATCAGCAGGAGGCATTCAAACGTGGGTTGGCGCAGTTGCTTTATGAAGACTTGCCCGACGACTTGTTCGACAGTTCCCGAACCTTAGACAAAACTAATCGTCGCCGGTTGATGTCGCCAATGGATGTGCGCGCGGTGTTCGCAATCCGCTCCGACCGCATGCATTTTCTCGACCGCCTGAAAGATCAACTTCCGGCTATTTTGCATAAACGCTTCGAACTGCGCGCTTTGACGCCCGAACAAGCGAAGGACGCCATCGTGGAACCGGCCGGCTTGTCACGTAATTACCAGGGGCACGACTTTATTTCCGAAAGATTCGATTATACACCAGAGGCCCTCGACTTTTTACTGACGAACCTTTCCGACGGCGGGCAGGGCATTTCCACCGGTGTGGAGGCTTTCTTGCTGCAGATCGTTTGCCAGTATGTGGAAAAACAAGTAGCCGAAGGCCATGTGCCCGACCGCACGGGCGACGGCGTGCCCGATGTCAGCCAGGACGACCTGCCCCCCGATTTCCATACCGTTTACGAAGCATACTACAAAAGCAAAATTGACGAACTGCCTTTTATCGACCGCTTGCCTGCCCGCCTGGTGATGGAAGAAGGGCTTTTATTCGTCAATGAAACGAGCGGAGAATTCCGACGCCTGAGCAAAGATCCCGGCGAACTGGTCCAAACTTACGGCAGCAAAGGCGTCACGAAAGAACTTTTGCTCCGCCTGGAACAAACCTATTTGCTGCGCAAAGAAGCCAATACCGTGGGCACATTTAATTACGAAATCAGTCACGATACCCTCATAGCGCCCATCCTGAAAGCCCGGCAAAGCAGAAAAGCCGAGGAAGAACGGGCGGAACTGAATCGCCGGGCAAAAGAAGCCGAAGCGCGTGCCGGTGAAGAAAGCCGTCGCAGGGAGGAAGCCGAAAAACTACGCGTTGAAGCCAAACGCGCCCTGGCATTGGCCCGTAGGCGTACGAAGGAAGCGAAGATGGCGATGCTGGTAGCGCATGCGCGCACCTGGCACCAGAAGGACCCGACGCTGGCAGTCCGGCTGGCCGAGGCGGCGTATAAAACCCTGCCGACAAGTGAATCTGCGGGAGTATTGTGCGATATTTTGAGCGATCCGAAGGCGGCGTTTGTAAAGCTGGTTTTATTTCCCGGACAATACGTTAAAGCGGCCGTGAATTTTTCACCGGACAGCCGGCGATTTATTAGATGGGCAGATACTGGTCTTGTTCAAATTTGGACCCTGCAAGGAGCGCTTGTACAGGAATTTCAGAGCGAAGTTAAACACGTCGACTTTGTTTGTTTTTCACCGGATGGGACAAAAATCCTCACGATAGGGGCATGTCCTGATCCTAAAAAAACGGTTTGGTTGTGGGATTTGTCCGGAAACGAATTAGCGCGGCTTGAGGGACATACAGACAGAATTTCATCCGCATGTTTCTCGCCCAACGGCAAATACATACTCACCGCATCGCAGGACCTTACGGTAAAAATTTGGAATATAGACGGTGAAAACTGGTTGTCCTTCGATCTTGAAAGTTCCTCCGGCTATGTCCCAATCGCATTTTCACCAGATGGCAACCGGTTTATATTCAGATTAGATGCCTTTGAAGGAGTAGTTTCATTGTACGATTTAAAGGAAAATAGTATCAGGACGTTTTCTGGGCATGATCATCATGTTGACTTCTTGCATTTTTCTCCCAATGGCAGCCTTGTTCTTGGCATATCACAGAAAGATGGGAAGTGCTTTATCTGGGATTGGAAGTGGGACGAACAATGGCGTTTTGTGTTGAATGTTAATAGAATTTTATCTGTGCATATTTTCCCGGATGGTTCAGGGTTTTACACCGGATCGGCAGATGGAACCATTTATTGTTGGAATTGGGAAGGAAAAGAAACAGGCCGGTTTGATCGGTACAATGAAACTAAGTTCACCAACCTGTGCTTTTCGCCTGACGGAAAATATATGCTTTCCGATTCCGGTAAACGCCTCCTTTGGGAAACACAAGGAAGCGAAATTCCGGTAACTGGCTTTCAGGTTAATGGAGATGTTTTAGCTTCGTGTTTTACCCCCGATAACAGCTGCTTTCTGACTTCTTATTATGATGGATTTGCGGAAATCTGGAACCTGAAGGGGGAGAAAATACTTCGGTTTGATGGGGTTAAAGGAATCCACGATTCGGCCTGTTTTTCTCCCGACGGACAACTGGTTTTAACCTGGCAGACGGGTAGCAGCCAAGAAACCGGTGGGCAGATTTGGAACATAAAAGGGGAATTACTTCATTATTTTGAAGGTGCTATAAAAACATCTTGCTTTTCTCCCGATAGCAAACGAGTACTAATCGGATACCATTTCGGGGCTGTCATCATGTGGGATTTGTCCGGCAATAAAGTGTTGGATTTACAAAGCGACACAGTAAGGCCTACGGTACAATTGGTATCATTTTCCCCCGATGGAAAACTTATATTAATAGGCTTCTGGGGTATCATCACTTTGTTTGATCTTAAAGGTGTCGTACAATGGTCTTTTGAAATTGAAGCGAACGATACCTTGGTGCATTCAGCGTGTTTTTTTGCCGAGGGCGCGCGCATTGCTGTTTCATCTCTTTATAAGATTTATATTCTGGATTTTCAAGGCAGAAAAGTATCAGAATTTCCGAATCCGAACCCATCGATAGTGCCGCAGTATATTTCATCTGATGGTAATCTCATCTTCCTGTCAAACAATTCTGGTGCACTCTTTGCCGACTTTCAAGGTCATGTTGTCCAGCGTTTTGAAGCCACTCAGCCATGTCTTTCTCCGGATGGCAACCTGGTTTTAATGTTCGACCAGGAGAATAATGCACGTCTCCGGCGTACGGCCAACTACCTCCTCTCGCCTGAAAACACCGCCCCCCTCTCTCTCGACCAGAAACTGCGCTACCGTGTAGACCTGGAGCCCTCAGAAATTGAAAATGTACAAGACCAGGCCACGTTGGAACAATGCGCAGACCACTTTGCCGAACGTTTTCTGGAAACGGAAAGCCCCGAATACACCGACCTGCTGGAGAATCTGTATAATCGGTTGTCGCAAACTAGCCTGGCAAATGATCCTTCCGGCACGCAGTTCAGGCAATTTCTGACCGAACGTATAGAAAGCGCCGTACATCCTGAATTGCAAGAACGGTACAGAAAAATAGCAAGCGTAGTCTTTTCCAGCCCTGATTTTCTAAAAACCATTCCGCGTGATCTAAATATTACCATCAGAGTGATGCCCGCAGGGAATGAAGTTGATGTTGTATTGCCGGCATTTTCAACCGGAAAGGAAATAATTGAAACCCTGCTTAATAAAAACCTTGCCCCCTATAGAGCTCCGGATGGCATTCCGTATATTTACGAATTGTTCAGTAAGTTTTCAAACAAGAGAATTGAAGCGCATAAAACCCTGTATGACTTGGGCATTCGGGATGGAGAAACTATCTATTTCATACCTAAATTGATTGCGGGAGGAGGGTCTCTTACAAAACCAAACGCCCCCAATGAGGTGATAACTATTGTTATTCGCGTAATGCCGAATGGCGATGAGTTGGACGTAGAGTTGCCGGATTCCTCAACTGGCGCGGAAATAATAACGGAACTGCTTCATGCATCGGTAGCCCCCAAGTCTGATCCTGAAGGTAATCCTTATGCGTATGAACTGATCAGTATGCGGTTGAATCTGAAAATTGAGACAGAAAAAACACTGTATGAATCGGGGGTAATGAATGGCGATGTGGTCTATTTCGTTCCAAAACTAGTAGCGGGCGGTATTTCTGACCGGCCACTTAAAGCCGTGAGCACCCCTAGCGCTCTTATGACGCTTGTTGTTCGTACCATGCCAAAAGGCGACGAGTTTGACATTGAATTACCGGCATATACAACGGGCGCTCAATTTATTTCCGAATTATTAGAAACAGCGGTTGCGCCGAAAGCTGATCCAGCAGGCAATCCTTATGTTTATGAATTGATCGGCGCCCGAAGTAACTTGAAAATTGCAGAAGAAAAGTCCTTGTTTGAATTAGGTATTATGGATGGCGAAGTGATTTACTTTGTTCCAAAACTGGTAGCAGGAGGACCAGGCATGCCGCCGCTGCCGCCCGGGAAACAAAAGTCGCCCATCTCCAATATGATTGCCGGTTTGAATAAAAGGCTTAAAAATATTTTCGGCCCAAGCCGCCCGGAAATTGAACTACCGGACCTGCCGAACGAGCGGGGAAAGCCCCCGGTCATTACCGTTGGGGCGGACTCTTCTCCCTATCAAACATATTCCCATGCCGCGCATGATGTCGTGGCGATTGTATTAAAAGTCATGCCCAAAGGAGATGAGTTCGACGTTGAGGTACCGTTGTTCACCACGGCGCGCGAATTCATAGATGAGATAATTAATGCAAATTATGCGCTCCGCACAAATGAAAACGGGCAGGCAATTTATTACCGATTAGTGAAAAACGATCTGCTAACGGAGATTCCGGCGGATCAGTCGTTGCACGCTTATAGAATCGCGGCTAATGATACCCTGTACATGCTGCCATAAGTGCGTATTGCAGCGGGCAGCATTTTACGTAAAGGTATTCCCAACCTAGAATAGATATATCAAGCCTTTACTTTTTCTGCGCCGGCTGTCACCTGCCGCCCCGCACGCTCCGCAATTTCCTTCATCGTCCGCATCGCCGTCGCCACGCTTTTTTTCTCTAAATAGTCCAGCATACGTAGCGCTACATCTTGCGCAGCAGGATCAAGTTGGGCGAGTTCTTTGGCAAATATTTCGGTAATGGCGCGTTCTTTGGCGATGCGCACGTCGTCTACCATGGGCAGCAGTGCGCGTTCCACCTGGCGTTGGTGCCATTGTTCGCGGTACGCACGCACTTTGACGGTGATGAGCGCTTCCGCTTTTTTGCGTTCCTCCTCCCGGTATGCCAGGTTCTCGCGGGCTACTTCGCGCAGCCCTTCGATTTCAATATATTGAACCGGAAACGTGCGTGGAATACGCGCATCCACGTTATTCGGAACGGAGAGGTCTACTATTACTTTGGAGTTGGATTCAGCGGCCAACAGTTTGTGATACAAAGCCGGGGTAATGACCGGTTCGGTGGCGCCGGTACATACGATGATGGCATCGAAGCCGCCGGTGTAATGTTCCAGGGCACTGAGCGGCAAGGCGCTGCCCTCGAGGTATTCGGCAATGGCCTGCGCTTTGGCTAAAGTCCGGTTGAACACCGTGACGTTCTGGAAACCGTATTTGAATAAAAATTTAGCCACCAGGGTGTTGGTTTGCCCGGCGCCAATCAGCAGGATACGGGCGCTGGGGTGCAGCCCTGTTTTCAACATTTGCTGAAAAGCCAGGGCGACAACCGACAGGGCTTTTTCGCCGATACCGGTGGCGGTGTACACTTCTTTGGCTGTTTCTACGGTAAAACGCAGCAGCAGACGCAGATGATCGCCGGTGAGCCCCCAATCGCGGCAGCGGTCGAATGCTTCGCGCAGCTGGCGGATAATTTCCCGTTCGCCCACCACAAGGCTGTCCATCGAAGCGGCCACTTCGAGCAGGTGCCGGATAGCATCGGCGCCCCGGAGCAGGCGCATTTTTAGGGCCAGGTCGTTGATTGTATCGGCGGGCAGATCCGGACGAAGCGCGGCAAGTACCTCGCCGGCGAGTTGGTCGCTTTGGGGCCGCCGGCTGTAAAACAGATATACTACCCGGTTGCAGGTGGGCAAGTACAACAATTCTTCCCAACCGAAGCGTGCCTTCAGGTGCTGTAAAACGGCAGCCGGTTCGTCGTCCCGGATAATCGTCTGGCCGATCGATTCGAGCGCGGCCTGGCGGTGGGTTAAAGTTAACAGGTGGTATCCATCCAACATGACGGGAAAAATTGGTACTTGATGAATTTAGGTATTTGGCCCAGGTACTTATGACATATTCACCGGATGACTTCAAGTCACTCGGTGAATAACGCTTTTAGACGCGGCACAAATGTACAGGGTCGCATTTCGGGCACTGTCACCCCTATGTCAACCACTGGTGCAGCACAAAATTTGGAAGAAGTCTAAACAAAGCCCCTACTTTTGCCCCCGACATGAACGATAAGTTACGCGCTTACCTGAATTTGCATTTTTGCGTGTTTTTATGGGGATTTACGGCCATTTTAGGCAAACTCATCACCCTGCAGGCGTTGCCGCTCGTTTGGTGGCGGGTGCTGTTGTGTTCCCTTACGCTGTGGTTCGTGTTGCCCAGGGCACAATTGCGCGGTATGACCCGGCGCGTTTTTTGGCAAATGCTGGGCGTCGGCGCGATAGTGGGGGTACACTGGTTGTTCTTTTACGGCGCCATCAAACTCTCCAACGCCTCCATTGCCGTGACCACGATGGCCACCACCTCCTTTTTTGCCGCCCTCACCGAACCGCTGCTGATGCGCCAGAAAATCAAGTGGTACGAACTGGCCCTGGGCATCCTGATCCTTCCGGGCATGGCCCTGGTAGTGGGTAATATCGACTGGTCGATGCGACTGGGCTTTGCCGCCGGTATCGTGGGCGCCCTTCTGGCCGCCGTTTTTACGGCGCTGAACAAACGGATCATCGATGCCGGGCCTCCGCCGCCCCTGGCCATGAGTTTTGTGGAACTTTTTGGCGGATTGGTTGTCACCTCGCTGGCCCTGCCTTTCGCACTTGGCCTTGATCCGGATTTGCAAGTGGCGCCGCAATCCTGGGACTGGCTTTGGATGCTTATTCTGGCTTTGGTTTGCACACTCCTGCCGTATTACCTTACTTTGCAGGCCATGCGGTATATTTCTGCCTTTGCCACCAACCTGACCATAAACCTCGAACCGGTATATGGCGTTTTATTGGCCGGAATAATATTCCGCGAGGACAAAGACCTCGGACCGGGTTTCTACATTGGCGTTGCCATAATTTTAGTCGCTGTTTTTGGGCACCCCTTTTTGAAAAAATGGGTGGAAAAACGGGCGGCTGACCGCGCAACGCTATAAAAAACCCAAAAGGAATACGATTGTAAGCATTGACTGTCAATTTGTTTGATTATGTTGCTAAAATGGCTCTTCACCCTACTCGCAATTCTTTGGTTGATTCAGGCCCTGCGCCCGTATTTCAGGGTGCAACAGGGTCCGCCGCCGACGCCGCCGCCATCGGATAAAAACCGTTTTGACCGCCACGGCGACTACATTGATTACGAAGAAATTAAATGACCCCAACTTCAAACTTCGAACTTCAAACTTTGAACTTCAAACTTCCCATGCCAGCAATCCGCGAAACGAATTTCCAACTGCCCGGCCAAACGGCTTTTTACCGCGGCAAAGTCCGTGATGTGTACACCGTCGGCGACCGGCTGGTGATGGTAGCCAGCGACCGCATCTCGGCCTTCGATCACATCCTGCCCCGGGCTATTCCGTACAAAGGCGCCGTGCTGAACCAAATAGCCGCCTATTTTCTCAACGCTACCCGCGATATCTGCCCGAACTGGCTCATGGCCGCACCCGATCCCAATGTGGCCATCGGGCATCGCTGCGAACCCGTGCGGGTAGAAATGGTTATTCGCGGCTACCTTGCCGGTCACGCTGCCCGCACTTATGCCGCCGGTGGCCGTATTTTGTGCGGCGTGGCCCTGCCGGAAGGTTTGCGCGAGAACGACCCGTTCCCGGAACCGATCATTACCCCAACCACGAAAGCCGACGAAGGCCACGACGAAGATATTTCCCGGGAGGAAATCCTGGCACGCGGGCTGGTTAGCCGGGCCGATTACGAACAAATGGAAGCCTACACCCGCGCCCTGTTTCGCCGGGGTACCGAAATGGCCGCCCGGCAGGGACTTATCCTGGTAGATACCAAGTATGAGTTCGGCAAAAAAGCCGGTCAAATTCTGCTCATGGATGAAATTCATACGCCCGACAGCTCGCGTTACTTCTATGCCGACGGATATGCCGGGCGACAGGCTCGCGGCGAAAAACAACGCCAACTCAGCAAAGAGTTTGTACGGGAATGGCTCATGGCCAACGGGTTCCAGGGCAAAGACGGGCAAAAAATGCCGGATATGCCGGATGCGTTCGTACAGGAAATCTCGGAGAGATATATCGAACTATACGAAATGGTGACCGGGATGCGCTTTGTTAAGGACGAATCGGAAAACCCGCTGGAGCGGATTGAGCGGAATATTTTGGGGGAGTTGGCCTCAAGTTAATACTACGTTGCCAACCCGTCTATATCAAACGTCGCACGCTTGTCTCTCTCGTAAGCCGTTCATCCGGCCCCAATCCCTCCACCAACAACACTCCCGGGGTTTTCCCTACTTCCAGGCTACCCAGCGTGTCGTCGAAACCCAGGGCTTGTGCACCATTCAACGTGGCCCAGCGCAGCAGGGCGCTGAACGGCACGTAACTCTGATAGCGGGCGATCGTTTTCATTTCTTCCAGCACCGATAGTTGCCAGTTGGAGGTCAGGCTGTCGGTACCAATGGTCATGCGGGCATTAGTATCGAGGAAAGCCCGGTAGTCGGGCAGACGGTTTTCGATGTACAAATTGGCATTCGGGCAGGTGGCCCAATACGTGTTCGGGCTCCAGGTCTGTGCGCTGAGTATATCGCTTGCTGTGGTCAGGGTGTTGTGTACAAATAGCGTGCGATGCGCGGGGTTCAGGTGCTGCATGGCATAATAAATGGACGCCTGCCCCGGCGCCTGAAATTGCTCCAGCGAAATACCGAAACGGTCGTAGAAATCGTAAAAAGCGCCCGCGCCATACAGGAAAAGTTCGTCTTCGGGCGGCGTTTCCTGGTTGTGAATACTGATGGTCGCGCCGGATGCCGGGTTGGCAGCATTGATTTTTTCAAATAGAGCCGGGCTAACCGTGTAAGGCGCATGCGGTACCATCGTTTTGGCGCTGCCAGGTGCAGGTTCCAGTTGATCATACACGGCTTTCCAGTCGGTAAATGCTTTTTCCGAGCCGGCATCCTGCAGAAAATCAAAGAGTTCCACGAACGTGTAATACCGCATTCGCCCCCTGGATTTTATCGCAAAAGTATCCACCGCATTGGAGATGTCGCCCAACGCGACAATGCCGCCGTCCAGCATTTCCTGCTCTGCCCTGGCAATAGCTTCCGCGATCGCTTCGGCCGGAAAACCCCGCTTCGTCACAACGCTTGTGATAAACGGGATCAACCCGGTACCGGTATCCACCTGTCCTTTCATGTGCGACAATTCCAGGTGGCAATGGGTATTGATAAAACCCGGAATCAGTACACCGGAATATATTTCCAGACTGGCGGGATCGTGCTGGTCGCGGGTTTCGATGGCCAGAATTCTACCGGTATCATCGGTAATGACCACGCCCTTTTCGATCGGATCGGAAGCGACCGGAAAAACGCGGTCGGCGGTTATTTTTCTCATAATCCCCTGCGTTTCAATTCCTTTTCTATCAGCACCAATTCGCGTCCGGCATCGCCGGTCACGGAAGTGTTTTCCTGGGCCCGGCGGATGAGGTAGGGAATAACTTCGCGCACCTGGCCGTAAGGCACGTATTTACTTACCCGGAAACCGGCTTTGGCCAGGTTGAAGGTCACGATATCGCTCATGCCGAACAGTTGGCTGATCATCGTGTGCGGATGGCCGTGCGGGATTCCTTTTTTCTCCATCAGTTCGGCTTGCAACATGGCGCTCTCGGCGTTATGGCTGGCATTGCAGAGTGAGACGTGTTCGATATGGTCCAGACAGAAACGCACGCCGGTGTTATAATGATCATCTGTGGTGTTTTTATCCGGATTGATCGGACTGTCATAGCCATGCTCCTGTGCGCGCAGCCGCTCCTTATTCATGTAAGCGCCGCGCACCAATTTGGCCCCGAGCAGAAAACCGGCTTGCCGGGAACGGTCGTAGCTTTCAATGAGAAACTGAAGCCGGTCGTTCCGGTACATTTGGAATGTGTTGTACACCACTACCCGCTCGCGGTTGTACCGTTTCATCATCAGCCAAACGAGGTGGTCGATGCTGTCTTGTATCCAGCTTTCTTCGGCGTCGATATAAATGGATACCCCTTTTTGGGAAGCCTGGTAACAAATGGCATCGATACGTTTGAGCACGTTGCGGTATTCGCTCAATTCCTCCCGGGTCAGCGTGACCGCGCTTTGAATACGCGCCAGCAGCCCGAAGCGCGCCAACCCGGTGACTTTGGTGCTCACGACCGGAATGTGTTTGGAGCGCGATGCAAAGTCGATGGCCCGAAGATTTTCATTCATGGTGTAATTGAAATCCAGTTCCTTTTCTTTGCCCTCCACGCCGTAGTCCAGTACAGTGAGTACGTTAAAGGCCGCCAGGTGGTCGATATTGGGCTGGCTATCGAGTAGTGTGGTGCCGCCGACAAATTGCTTGAATACGGTGTTTTTGACGATCCGTTCGGCAAAAGGCAAATTGTTTTCAATCGCCCACAAGGCCAGCTTAGTGCCATATTGAACCAACCAGGGTTTGTTCATCATACGGAACAACCAGGCTGTTTTCTTTAGCTCACGGTCAGATAAATGGGAGAAAGCAATTTCGGTGTTGGAAAAATCAACCAGTGGCTGGCTTTTTTCCGGCGTGGTGTTCTTTACGGCGCTCATCAAATCCGGCTTGTTTTGGTCAGTGGTAAGCATAGAAAGGGCAAAGGGCAATTCGAAATTTACGTTTACTACAGTTTAATAAACGTTGGAAAAATCCTGCCAAATTTCCCAGGCAGCCTCGGCTTGTAACTGCAACATTTCCAGTCCGTTTTTCACCGTGCAACCGCGGGCTTTGGCACGCTGCAAAAGTAACGTTTCGGCAGGATTGTACACCAGATCGTACACCAAATGTTGCGTGCCCAGCAATTCAAAAGGAAGATCGGGGCAGGTTTCCGTATCTGGGGATGTACCGAGCGGTGTGGTGTTAAAAATCCAGTGGATCGCGGCAAAATCAAAATGGGGCAATTCGGCATAAGCCACCTGATTTTTCACCCTTGGGGCTCTGGAAACATGTTGAAACGCCACGTTATTTTTTTGCAAAACGTATGCCACTGCTTTGGAGGCGCCGCCGGTACCCAGTATCAGGGCGCGGGTGGAGTCGGTGTGGGTATCCAGCCAGGGTTTCAGCGAGCGTTCAAACCCAACGGCATCGGTGTTGAATCCCGTGAGCAAGCCATTACTGATTCGAACAACATTAACAGCGCCGATGGCGGCAGCCGTTTCATCGAGGCGGTGCAAGCATGGGAGGATAGCCACTTTGTGGGGTATCGTGACATTCAGGCCGCACAATTGCGGGTTTGCCGCAATCAAATCGGGCAATGCCGCAATATCAGGCAGCGGAAAGAGATCATAACGGGAGTCGGCAATACCTTCCCGATGAAATTTTTCGGTGAAATAGCGCTGCGAAAAAGAATGTCCCAGCGGATAACCTATGAGTCCGTATTGTTTCAAGTTGTTTAAGTAATAGGAAAAGCAAACTGCCAAATCGACGCAAAAGTATACGAGGCGTGTCAAATTGGCGTCTTTTTCTTGCTGGCACAATTGTCGCTCTGTTTCGATCCTGAAAACAGTGCAGAAGCCCGGAGTCGTTCACCTTTATTTCAATTACGTCATGTTCCAAACTATTTATGCCGAAGGCCAAAGTGCAAACGGCGAAGAGCAGCGCCGCCCGACGCTGAGTGAAGATTTCGATCTGCTCGATGCCTATTCCCGCACCGTGGTCAACGTCGCCGGCCGGGTAAGCAATGCCGTGGTACATTTGAAAGTACAAAAAACCCAGCAAAACCGCCGGCAGGCGCCCCAACCCGGTGGCGGCACCGGCAGCGGGTTTATTATAAGTTCCGACGGCTTTGTGGTGACCAACAGCCACGTCGTGAACGGCGCCGAACGGATCGAAGGCATGTTGCAGGATGGCCGCAGCTTTCAGGCCCGCGTGGTGGGCGACGACCCGGCTACGGACCTCGCCGTGGTGAAAATGGACGGCGACAACCTGTCGACCATTGCGTTCGGAGCCAGCGACCGCCTGCAAGTCGGGCAGGTCGCCATTGCTATCGGCAATCCATTCGGTTTTCAATATTCCGTCACCGCGGGCGTGGTGAGCGCGCTGGGGCGTACGTTGCGCAGCCAAAGCGGACGGCTCATCGACGATGTCATTCAAACCGATGCGGCCCTCAATCCCGGCAACAGCGGCGGCCCCCTCGTCGATTCGCACGGAAATGTGATCGGTGTAAATACCGCCGTTATTCTTCCGGCCCAAGGGCTTTGTTTTGCGGTGGCCTCCAATCTGGCAAAATTTGTAGTCGGGAAATTGATCCTCGAAGGGCGCGTACGCCGGGGCGTACTCGGTATCAGCGCTCAAACGGTACCCCTGCCGCCAAAATGGCTGGCTACGCTGCAACTCGACACCAAAGGCGGCATTCAGGTGCAAGGTGTGGAACAGGATGGCCCGGCCGCCCGTTCCGACCTGCGCGCAGGCGATGTCATCGTTCAGTTTGAAGGTAAACCCCTCGACTCGATCGATGCCCTGCATAAAGCCCTCGATGAAAGTACGATCGGCCGCACCCTGAACCTCTGGGTGCTGCGCGACGGTGGACTGAAAAGTGTGGCGGTGACGCCAGGGGAGTTGAAGTAATGATTTTCAAGTCACCAATTCCAAAAATTCGCTCATAATCATGGCTGTCGCGCCCCAAACGATACGGCCATGCACGTCGAAATAAGGCACGTCTTTCAACGTAATGCCTTGCTGAAGGGTCAGGTCGATACGTTTGCGGTTTTCCTGTGATTGGAAAACGGACAATGCCGGCGTCAGTACGGCCTCCACTTCGCCGGGCTGCGGTACGAATTCCGGCGCTCCGTGCAGGATACCGACAAAAGGATGCACCAGAAAATTGCTCACCGGAATATACAGATCGGTCAGCCGGCCCAGTATTTCAATGTGTTGGGCCGGTACGCCGATTTCCTCTTCTGTTTCCCGCAGGGCCACATTGGCCAGTTCGCCGTCCCGTTCTTCCCATCGGCCGCCCGGAAAACTCACCTGGCCGCTATGCCGGTCGCGCGGGTTTTCGGTGCGCTGAATCAAAATGGTTCGCCAGTCCTCCTCATGCCAGTACAACAGGTTGAGCACACAGGCCACCCGGGCGTCCGCCGGCGGCGCCGGATTCGGCCCGAGCTCCTGAAGCCGGCGCAGGCCGGCCATCTTAAATTGAGCCTCCCTGCCCGGCAAGGGCCCCGCTAACCGTGTGCGAAGAATATGAATGAAACGTTGCATAGTCCATGCTGAAAGGCTAAATCAGAGAATTTGTTCAGGGTAAAATCAAAAATACAAAATCATTAAGACAAGTTCGGTTCCTTTAAAAATGTATTAATCAATTCGGACACCTATTTCAAATTATCTTAAAAAGATGCGCATTGTTTTCATTTTATAAATTTTAGCGTAAAATTAAAATATCAAATTTTAAAATACGCAATATTTTTAAACAAAAATTAACGATAGTGTAAATATTTAAAATAATAATTAATTTATTTGCAATAAAAACGCACATTGATTTATCTTTGTGACATCGAAAACGCGAAAGCGCGTTGGGGTTTTGAAAAGTAACGATACTGTGAGGTGATGAAATCAGGCAGCCATGCCCTCCTGTCCCGGGGGTGAGGAAATCGGAATAAAGTCCGGCACTGTATGCCGCACCTAACCGCCTCGTGGAGGTTCGAGCCCTCCCTTCACAGCGAAAATGTTGATTTGTTTATCTGTTGATTCGTTGATTTGATTAACACGCCTCAAATCAACGAATCAACAGATAAACAAATCAACCACCACTACACTGTGCGGTGATGAAACCGGCAGCCATGCCCTCCTGTCTCGGGGGTGGGGAATTTGGGATAAACGCAGAATAAAGCCGGCTTCGGCCGACTGGGATTGACCACCAAACTTTGTTCTGCCGCTAACTACCCCGTGGAGGTTCGACCCCTCCCTGCACAGCAAAAATGTTGATTTGTTTGTCTGTTGATTCGTTGATTTGAGGCGTGTTCATCAAATCAACGAATCAACAGATAAACAATTAACGAATTAAAAGCCGTAAATGACGGGGCTGCCTTTCTGAGGTTGTCCCGTTTTTTATTATTGGTATTCCACACACAAACAATTTCCCCGTCCTTTGCAGTATGACCCAATGACCCAATGACCTAATGACGCAATGACTTAATAACCAATACTCAACATGCGGGTTCTCAAATTCGGCGGCACTTCCGTCGGCACGCCAGATACGATTAAGGGATTATTAAATATCCTGCGCGACTACTACCAGCGCGGCGAACGTTTTATGGTCGTTTTTTCGGCTTTTTCAAAGGTAACCGATACCCTCATCGACATGGCCACGAAGGCCGGCAAGGGCGATCAGGGTTATCTGGAAGTATTGGAAAACGTACGCGACCGGCACTTCGGGGCCATTGAACAATTGCTCGAACCAGGCAATCGTCCGGCGGTACTAGCCCATATTGCCGCTAATTTCGACGCCCTGGCCAATGTGTTACAGGGTATTTACCTCTTGCACGAAGTGTCGCCGCGTTCGCTCGATTTTGTCGTCAGTTTTGGCGAACGCAATGCAGCCTTCATCCTTGCCCACGCGATGCAGCAGGCCGGTATCCCCACCCAATTTCTCGATGCGCGCGCGGTGATCCGCACCGATGCGCAGTTTGGCGGCGCCAAAGTGGATTTTGAAGAAACAAACCGCCTGATTCGCGCCCACTACGACAGCCACCCGCAGGTACAATCCGTGACCGGATTTATCGGCAGTACCGACGATGGATTGACGACCACCCTGGGCCGCGGCGGTTCCGACTACACCGCCGCCATTTTCGGCGCAGCGCTCCATGCCGCAGCCATAGAAATCTGGACCGACGTAGACGGCGTGCTCACCGCCGACCCCCGGCGGGTGAAAAAAGCCTTTACCCTGCCGACCATGACCTACCGGGAAGCCATGGAAATGAGCCATTTCGGGGCAAAAGTGATCTACCCGCCCACGATACAACCGGCCCTGGCGCAGGATATCCCGCTGATTATCAAAAATACGTTCAACCCGGGTTTCCCGGGCACGTTCATCAGCACGAAAGCCGATCCGGGCGATCACCCGGTGAAGGGCATTTCGAGTATCAATCAAATTTGCCTGATCACCCTACAGGGCAGCGGCCTTTTTGGAGTACCGGGCACCGCGGCGCGTTTGTTCGGAGCCCTGGCGCAGGCCGGCGTCAATGTGGTGTTGATCACGCAGGGGTCGAGCGAAAGCAGCATCACCTTTGCCGTGTCGCCGGCACAGTCGGCGGCCGCTAAAAAGGCGGCGGAAAAAGAATTCGCGCACGAGCTGCGCAGCAGCCTCGTGGAGCCGCTGAAAATTGAGGGCGAACTTTCCGTGGTGGCTATCGTGGGCGAGGGCATGCGCTACCTGCCGGGTATCTCGGGCCGCTTGTTTCAGGCATTGGGGAAAAACGGCATCAACGTGGTGGCGATCGCACAGGGCTCCAGCGAACTGAATATTTCGGTAGTGGTGCCCGCCCCCGACGAAACCAAGGCGCTGAACGCTATTCATGAAGCATTTTTCCTGTCGGATACCAAAACCATCCACCTTTTCGTCGTCGGTGTCGGCCTGATCGGCAGTACGCTGCTGGAACAAATCAAGCGCCAGGCCGGGTTTTTGCGGGAAAAAAGAAGCCTCGAAATCAAAATCGCCGGCTTGGCCAACAGCCGTAAAATGGCGTTTTCGGAAGAAGGACTCGACCCCGGCCATTGGCGCCAACTGCTTGATGATGCGACCGAAACCTTCTCCATGCCCCGCTTTGTCGATCATATTAAACGACTCAACCTCCCGAACGCTATTTTTCTCGACAACACGGCTTCCGACGAAGTCGCCGGGTTCTACGAGCAAATTTTAGACGCCAGTATTTCCATCAGCACCCCCAATAAATTAGCCGCCTCCTCACCTTACCTGCACTACCAACGCCTCAAACAAGTGGCTGCTAAACGCGGGGTACTCTGGCGTTACGAAACCAATGTGGGCGCCGGGCTCCCCATTATCACCACCCTCAACGATCTCATTCACTCGGGCGACCGGATCATCAAAATTGAAGGCATCCTCTCCGGAACCCTGTCTTTTATTTTCAATAATTTCAAAGCAGGTATTCGTTTTTCCGACATCGTAAAAGACGCCAAACGACGCGGTCTCACCGAGCCCGACCCCCGCGACGACCTCTCCGGGGCCGATGTGCGCCGCAAACTGCTCATCCTGGCCCGCGAAACCGGCCTTCCCCTGGAATCCAACGATATTCAACTGGAACAAATACTGCCGCATGCCTGCATGGCCGTGCATACCGTGGAAGAATTTTTTGAAGAACTGGAAAAACACGACGCCGACTTTGAAAAACTGCGCGCCGAAGCCGACCGGGCAGGACAGGCGCTGCGTTTCGTCGCCAAACTGGAGGACAACCAGGCCGGCATCAGCCTTCAGCAATTCGGCCCCGAACATCCGTTTTATTTCCTCGATGGCAGTGACAACATGGTTGTGTTCACTACAGTACGGTATCGCGAACGCCCACTCGTGGTGCGCGGCCCCGGCGCCGGGGCAGAAGTGACGGCGGCAGGCGTGTTTGCGGAAATTATCGGGATCGGGAGCAGGCCAGGGTAAAAGGAAAACCGGCGCTTGCCAATGAAATTGTAAATTTGCCGCTTGTACAAGCAGTTACCCATGCGCCAGCCACTTTTCAAAATTCGTCAAAACGGTTTTTACGGCTTCATCAATGCTACCGGCGAGGTGGTCATTGAGCCGCAGTATTTAGAGGCCGGCGAATTCCACAACGGGTTCGCCCGGGTTCGCCTGAACGACCAATGGGTGCCCATGGATGCCCTGGGGCGCCTGCTGCTCAAGCGGATTTACCATGCGATAGGCCCCTTCGAAGAGGGCCTGGCCCGGGTGCAGGTGGTGCAAGCTTGGGGGTACATCGACACCCGCGGCAACGAGGTCGTTCCGGCTCGTTTTGAAACAGCGGGCGACTTTTCAGAGGGTCTGGCGGCGGTGCAATTCAACGGCAAAACGGGATATTTGAGCACCGAAGGAAAATTTGCTCTGAAACCGACTTTCACTTCGGGCGGTCCCTTTCGTGGCGGCCTGGCGCCGGCGGGCGCCGACGGGCAGTGCGGTTTTATTGATACCAGTGGAAATTTCGTCATCGCCCCGGCCTGGGATGAATGCCGGCCTTTTGAAGGCCGGGTGGCCGTGGCCCTGCGCGACGGCCGTTGGGGCCTGGTGACGCGCGACGGTCGCGAGGCGGTGCCCCCGCAGTTCGAATTTGTGAAAGGCCACGCGCACGGCGAATTTTTCGACGGCATGGCCCTGGCTTTCCGCGACGGCAAATACGGCTTCGTCAATCAACAGGGAAAAATCGCCGTGGAACCTATGTTCGACCTGGCCGGCGACTACGGCGAAGGGCTCGCTCTGGTGGAAATCAACGGCGCCTACGGTTATATCGATAAGGCCGGCAAACTTGCCATCATGCCCAAGTTCGAAGACGCCGGTGTGTTTTCCGACGGACTAGCCCAGGTGCGCAGTAACGGCCGCTGGGGCTTCATCGATACCGAGGGGAAATTTGCAATTCCGCCTGCTTACGACGCGGCCACGCCGTTTCGCGATGGGCTGGCGCTGACGGTGCTGGAAGGGAGGTGGCAGTATATTGACCGGTTTGGGGGAGTGATCTGGCGGGAGGGGTGAGATTGGCACAACTAATTATTATTTTAGATTTTCGCATCCAGCTGATTTACCACATGCTCTTTCAAGTCTTCAAACCTGGATGCTATATCCTGCCATTTTAAAGGGAAACGACAGTAGATATGCATCTGATATTTATTGCGGCAATCGAAGTATTCCTGGATTATATCGATCGAGTGGTCGTCCAGTAGTGTGGTTCATTACCTTGTTTTTATATATTTTTAATATTTATTTCTATATTTTCCTTAAAATTAAAACCTTTTATCTGGCTCTTAGCCAGATATAGAAAATAACAGCCAACCGGTTCGATTGCTTTGATTTTTAAATCAGTATAATCGACCCAAATCAATTCGGAGCCGATCTCTTTAGGGCCGGTATTTTCTGCAAGAGTGATCCGTTGCAGAAAAACGCCGTTGTTGGTTTCCATAAAAAAGGTGGCTATCACGCGATTATGAATGCCTTCGATTTCGGGCTCGGTGGTCGCCAGAAACAGTGTTTCATCTTCATCGTAGGTGTTTTCAGCCCATACTTCCGAAATTTCTTGCCATTCCGGAGCCTTGATTTCATGCAACAGGATGCACAGATTTTGATTGCGGACCAAGTACCGGGTTTCGGGTTCGGCGTTTTCCCGCGGACTTTTTTTGGTGAATTTAGCGTATATCCATTTTGATATTGCAGCAAATGCAACTAGCATTAGCACGGCAAATATTATCGGAATCAGGATCAATAACAGCAGGCCTTGCAGCCAACGGGACTGCTGTTTTTTATTCGGTGATATTGTTTTTTTGAATTCAAACATTCGATTTCAGTTTCACAAATTACTGTTTCTGCCAGAAATAGTTGCGCGGAATTCTATGCCTTTAAAAAACATAAAAATTTAAAGAAATCTATAATGATTAGCGCTAAAAATGCGTTATTTTTGTGCAAATCGCCGGCTATGTAATACAGCCTGATGTATGATATCCCAATCTTCCCGATTTTCCGCAATTTTCCAAAACTATTTGATCTTAACAGATTGCTTTTTCCTGTCTCGTTCAATTATTTACAATTGGTACGGTTGATATTCTATATTTAATTTATCCTGATATGAAGTTTCTGAACAAGATTTCAAATTCCCTCTTTTCTACCTCTGCCGCCGGTCTTTATCTGATTTTAATGGCAGTGGCTATGGGGGCGGCAACGTTCGTTGAAAATGATTTTGGTACGAGCTCTGCCCAAAAAATCATTTTCAAAACCTGGTGGTTTGAATTGCTTCTGGTGTTATTTGGTATTACCTTGATTGTAAACATAGTACGTTTCCGGATGGTTCAGCAGAAGAAATGGACTATCCTTACCTTTCATGCTGCAATGGTTGTCATTATTCTGGGCGCCGGCGTGACCCGCTATTTTGGCAGTGAAGGCATGATGGGGATCCGGGAAGGCGATGCCTCCAATACGTTTCTATCTTCCGAAACCTATTTGCAGTTTGAGGCGATACAGCAAGGCCGGAAATTCAGGTTTGATGAGCCCGTGCTTTTTGCTACGTTGGGCAATAATCACTTGAAAAAATCATATCGCCTGGGCAATGAAGATATCCAGGTCGAAGTGCTTGATTTTATCCCGAATCCGACAGAATCGATCATAGCGGATGAGGCAAACGGCGTTCCGGTGTTGAAAGTGGTGATCGGCGGTGCAAACGGCCGCGAGGAATTTCCCGTACGGTATGGCGACCGGGCAAATATTTACGGCACCGTGTTCAATTTTGGAAATCCCGAAGACCCTGAGGCCTTTAATATTCAATATCAAAACAATAATTTAACCTTCAAAACCAATGCGGTGTTTTCTCAAACGGTGATGGCTACCCAGCAACGGGATACGCTTGCACCGGGCGTTGTTCATCCGCTTATGTTGCGCAGCCTGTATACCAACGGGCAGGAAAGTTTTGTGATCGGCGATTTTAAACCCAAGGCAAAAACGGCGGTGATATCATCGTCCGATAAAATGACCAGCAACAGCAAAGGCGCTTTACAGGTAAAAATTACGGTTGGCGGAAAAGAACAACAATTCTATGTTGCCGGCAGCCAGGGCGTGGAAGGAAGACCACAGTTGGTCACGATGGGTAATACCAGTCTGGCCGTTTCTTATGGGGCAAAACGGGTAAACCTTCCTTTTGCTATTAAACTGAATGATTTTATTATGGAAAAGTACCCGGGTACGGAAAATGCCTCCTCTTATGCCAGTGAGGTAACGCTGCTCGATCCCGAAAGTAACCTCCAGCGCAACCAAAGAATCTATATGAACCATATTCTGGACTACGATGGCTATCGTTTTTTTCAATCGTCCTACGATCAGGATGAATTAGGTACCTATCTGAGTGTCAATCATGATTTTTGGGGTACCTGGATTTCCTATTTGGGTTATATACTGTTGACAATTGGTATGGTTCTGACCTTTTTCGATAAAAAAACCCGGTTTTCTCAACTTTCCGAAAATATTAAACGCCTTCGAGTGTCTGCACCATTTCTTATTCCATTTTTGTTCGGCTGTCTTTTATCTTTTCCGCAAGCGGCAAATGCCGAATCGCACACCACACCTACCCATGCTGTGGACAAAAACCATGCTGCCCGGTTCGGCCGCGTGCTGGTGCAGGACCACAAAGGACGCCTGAAACCGATGAATACGTTTACGAACGAAATTCTGCGGAAGATCTCCCGAAAGGAGGCACTTTACGGACAGACCTCTGATCAAATCATCCTGGGCATGTCCATCAACCCGGAGGATTGGTACAATGTGCCCCTTATCAAATTGGGTAAACACGAAGAAATCAGAAAAATTATCCGGATAGAGGGTGATATGGCTTCGTATGGCGATTTTTTTGATGAGGCAGGACAGTACAAATTGAAGGAACAGGCCAGAGGCGCCTACAATATGCAGCCGAGAGACCGGGGCGTTTTTGAGAAGGAAATCATGAAACTGGATGAGAAAATAAATATCTGCAGCATGGTTTTCTCCGGCAGGTTTATGAAGGTGTTTCCGATGCCCGGCGATGCTACCAACACCTGGCAAACCCCGCCGGAGCCCGGGCATCAGCATGGACTGACGCAAAGCAGTCCGTTTTTTGAAAAATTTTACTCGGCCTATGTGATGACGCTTCAAAAAGCGCTGCATGAAAATGATTACGGACTGGCCAATCGGTTGGTGGATGAACTGGATAATTACCAGCAACAAAACGGCGGTTCTATTTTACCTTCCGCCGCTCAATTAAAAGCGGAACTATTGCTCAATAAGTTGAATATTTTTGATCGCCTGGGCAAGATATACGGCCTGCTGGGCTTGGCTTTTTTAGCGCTGTTGTTTACTTCCGTTTTTAAGCCCCGTCTGAACATGAAACGGCCGTTCCAATTAGCCGTTGGCATATTGGGATTCGGATTTTTGATGCACACCTTCGGACTCGGTCTGCGCTGGTATGTTTCCGAACGGGCGCCCTGGAGCAACGGCTATGAATCAATGATTTATATTGGTTGGACCACGGTACTGGCCGGCCTTATTTTTGCAAGAAGATCCATGGGTGGGTTGGCGGCTACCTCGGTTTTAGCCGCTACGATCATGATGGTAGCCGGGCTGAGCTGGCTCGATCCGGAAATTACGCCGTTGGTGCCTGTATTGAAATCCTACTGGCTGACCATCCACGTATCCCTGGAAGCCGGCAGCTATGGATTTTTGGTGCTGGGGGCAATCATCGGGGTATTGAACCTGATATTTATGATTTTTGCCAATGCAAAAAATAAGGATAACGTGTACCGGATGATCAAGGAACTGAGTTTCATCAGTGAAATGACCCTTATCGGTGGGCTCTTTATGATCAGTATCGGCACTTACCTCGGCGGGGTGTGGGCGAATGAATCGTGGGGAAGATATTGGGGATGGGATGCCAAAGAGACCTGGGCACTGGTGACTATTTTAGTCTATTCGTTTATCCTGCACATGCGATTCATTCCGGGCTTGCGCGGTTTATATGCGTTCAATGTAGCCACTTTGTTCGGTTGGGCATCTGTGATGATGACCTATTTTGGGGTGAACTACTATCTTTCCGGTTTACATTCCTATGCTGCGGGCGATCCGGTGCCTATTCCGCCATTTGTTTATTATACCGTGGCGTCGTTGATTGGTATTAGTTTGCTGGCGCTTTGGCGGCATCGTTGGTACCTTCGAGTGCAAAAAGGTGTTTAAGTGTTTTGGTGTTTAAGTGTTTTGGTGTTTATGTGTTTTGGTGTTTTAGAAATTCCGAGTACATAAACACCAAACACCAAACACCAAAACACCAAAACACCAAAACACCAAAACACTTCCTACTTCAACGTCGCTCCTTCCATTATCACATTATACTTATACCCGGCGCCGAAATCTTTGTTTAAAACAATGGTGCCTTCCAGGGTAACGATCCCGCCCAGCGGCACATTTTCGTTGGTGGTGATGGTGAGATCGAAGTTTTTAGCAGAACCATCCTGCAGGTGCACCCAGTTTCTGCCCATGATCATCGGGTTCACTTTGACACATTTCCCGGTTACCTTAATCACTTTACCATCGTATTTGCTGAGATTTCCGATGAGATCGGCAATTTTTACGGCGCCTGCGGCCGGTTTTATATCTTTTGGCGGGGCTGTTGCTTCAGCGCTTTGCGTTTGCGAAAGCGCCTGATCAACGGCAGAGCCGCCTGTGCCGAGCGGTTGTTTGGAAATGCCCGAAACCAGGTAAATTGTCTCAAAAACCCTGTTGTATTCCCGGCTGGCAAAATTCTTTTTCATCAACCCGCCCTGGTAATAATAGGTTGCTCCGATCTCGACAGCCGTTTTGGGGATGGCGATCCAGAAACTTTCGCCATTTTCCTTAACCTGCAAATAGGTGTATTTTTCCGTGTTGAGCGCTTCTTCCACCACCACTTTATGATCTTCTGCAACAGCCGGCGCCTGCACGCCGGGTATTACCTGATCAACAGCACTGCCATTGTTTGCGGCCGGCTCACTTTCGATCACTTTGGGGCCGGAATCGCAGGAAGACAGTAACAGAAGCAATGCGAGAATAATATTTAAGCCTAAGATTTTCATTGTTATTCTTTTTTGCAAAAATCGGTAAAAAATCAATGATGTAAAGTGTGTGGAAAGAGATTCCGGGCTAATTCACCGGGTGACTCAAAGTCACCCGGTGAATAGTGCAAAAACGTTTTTAAAACCGCTGCATAACCCGGGCATTTACCAGCAGGTAGTCGTTGTTTTGACTATCGAACGTTTGTTCACAAAAGACGCTAATACCCAGGTTTTTCACAATTTGCCAGGAAAGGCTCCCGCCGACCACGTTTTGGTTGGTCGAGTATTCATAAATCGGAAAATTATAATCCACCCTGCGATAATAGACCTCCATATTTACTTTCCCTTTAAAAACATCCTTCATCAGTTTCAGTCCGTAAATTTTACTGTTTATATAACTGGTTTGAAGAAAATTAGCGGTTACCGACGCAGAAGTTTTGAAGAATGGTATCTGGTTAAAATTCAGATAACTATTCACATTTTTCGAATCGTTGTCACTGCTTTTTTGAAACCGCCAACTGGCATTCACGCCCCAGGTAATCAGTTTTACCGGGCGGTAATTCACGCCAAACCGCAATCCCTGACGCGTTTCATTATCTATAATTTGATCGATATAACTTTTATACGACTCATAGTAGATAATATTTTTCCGGTTGTCATACGACAAGGAAGCATTCAGTTTTTTTGAAAATTTATAGCGCAGGGAAACGAACAGGTTGGTGAGGCTGGGTTTGTTTGTTGTTTCGTTATTGACGTTTTGGTATAGATCCATTTCCATAGAACCGAATACATTCAGGTTTTTCATTAAATCGTCGGAATGCTGGAAATAAACAAACCTTCTGTCCACGGCGGATTTATTGTGTTGTTCAATGACGCCAAGTGTGGTCTGTTGGTATTTTTCATTTTTCCCGGAAACATGGCCGATGTAAGCGCCCGCCTGCATCAGGTCAAGGTTGATACTGTAGTCGAGAAAATCCGGTCTTGAGCCGGCGATCGCTCCAACCAGAAAATGGCCGAAACCTTTTTCAAATTGAATGCCGTCAACAGCGCCAAGGCTTGCTATTTTAGGATTTATCTTTCTGCCCAATACCAAACTTGTCGATGTATTAAAATCATACTTTGCTGAAAGCGAATAGATTTTTAAAGCATCGTTTAAATTGTTATTTACAGTTTCCCATTCGTTCAGTGTATGCCGGAACGTGACGTATATATCTGTCGAAAATTTGGAATTCCCGATATTATTCCCTTGCATAGAAAAGGAATACCGCATGCGGGTCTGCTCGCGTCTTTCCGAGAAATTGCTGTAAGATGCTGCGGATATCCGGGCCCTGATTTTTTGCTTGGGTTGATATTTTAATTCGGGAAGGCCATCTTCTTCCCGGGCTGCCTGTTCCGGAGTTTTATCATGGCCTGGTACCGGTTTGGCTTCCAGGTTTTCTTTTTGGGCCTTTTTGTCCTGCTCCTTTTTTTCCTCTTTCTGTTTAGTTTCCACCTGAATTTTCTTCGCAACTATTTCGGTGGAAACCCGGATGGTATCCGTTCCCAACCTGGCACAAACACAGGAAACAGAGGACTTATTCGTCACGCGCAAAGCGGGTGAAAGATTTTCTGCTTTTTGGAGGAATAAAGTATCGCCAATATTAATCCCGTCCGTGGAGGCAAATTTTACATAAACATTTTGCGACGATACATAAGATACAGTCCCCTTGTCAAGTATAACCTGTGCCTGGAGGGTTTCATTATTTGCAATAAAAACAAGAAAAAGTACGCATAGACAGTATCTCATGACTCGTTGATTTTTTAATCCACCGATTGTTATAAACCAATGGATTGTGATCAATGCGTTCCGTTCGGGTGACAGGCATAACAGGCCGGACTTGAATAAGAATACCCACTAACACCCTGGTGATCATTATTCGTCTCCGGATTGGTATGGCACACCGTGCAACTGAAAAGAGAAAAATTACCCGGGGTAGTATGACAGTCGATACACTGATCCCAGGCATCTTCATGTGATCCGCTATATATCGGGAAATACATGTCATCGTGATCGAAAGTCGCAGGTATCCAGGCTGTTTCGCTGTGGCAATCCTGACAAGTCGTCGGAAAGCCGGCCGAAGTGTGATTCGGGTTGTTCGTCTGGTTGTATTCCGTCTGGTGGCAGCCGATGCAGGTATTTGGGGTATTGTTATAGTTTCCGTTATGGCAGGCATTACAATTGTTGGCAATGGCAGCGTGCGCACCGTTCAAGGGGTAAAAACTGTTGTGGTCGAAAGTCGACGGTACCCAGGCTGTTTCGCTGTGGCAACTGGCGCAGTCTGTGGGCAGCTGTTGCGTGGCGTGATTGGGGTCGGTTGTCTGGTTGTAATCGCCGATATGACAGCCCACACAGGTATTCGGGGTGTTATTGTAGTTCCCGTTATGGCAAGCGGCGCAGTCATTGGCTATGATGGCATGCGCGCCGTTCAAGGGGTAATAATTGTTGTGAATCGCGAAAGTGGCCGGCGCCCAACCGGGATCCGTGGTATGGCAACTCGCACAATCCGTCGGGATGGCCAGGGCCACGTGGTTCGGATTGGTACTTTGGGTATAATCCGGCGTATGGCAGCCTGCGCAGGTGTTCGGCGTGTTGGTGTAATTGCCGTTGTGGCAGACATTACAATCATTCGCAATGGCGGCGTGCGCTCCCGTGAGCGGATAAAAACTATTGTGGTCGAAGTTAGCCGGAATCCAGGCCGTTTCGCTGTGGCAAACGGCGCAGTTTGTGGGGAACTGTTGCGCGACGTGGTTGGGATCGGTTGTCTGGTTGTAATCGCCGATATGGCAGCCCGCACAGGTATTCGGGGTGTTATTGTAATTCCCGTTGTGGCAGGCGGCGCAGTCATTGGCAATGGCGGCATGCGCGCCGTTCAAGGGGTAATAATTGTTGTGAATCGCAAAAGTGGCCGGTTCCCAGCCGGTCGTGGTGTGGCAACTCGCGCAATCCGTCGGGATGGCCAGGGCCACGTGGTTCGGATTGGTGCTCTGGTTGTAATCTGGCGTATGGCAGCCCGCGCAGGTGTTCGGCGTGTTGGTGTAATTGCCGTTATGACAGATGTTACAATCATTTGCGATGGCGACGTGCGCCCCCGTGAGCGGATAAACGCTGTTGTGGTCGAAGGTAGACGGAATCCAGGCCGTTTCGCTATGGCAAACGGCGCAGTTCGTGGGGAACTGTTGTGCGACGTGGTTGGGATCGGTCGTCTGGTTGTAATCGCCGATATGGCATCCCGTGCAGGTATTCGGGGTGTTATTGTAATTTCCATTGTGACAGGCGGCGCAGTCATTGGCAATGGCGGCATGGGCGCCGTTCAAGGGGTAATAGTTGTTGTGAATGGCAAAGGTGGCCGGTTCCCAGCCGGTCGTGGTGTGGCAGGAAGCGCAATCCGTCGGGATGGCCAGGGCCACGTGGTTCGGGTTGGTGCTCTGGTTGTAATCCGGCGTATGGCAACCCGCGCAGGTGTTCGGCGTGTTGGTGTAATTGCCGTTGTGACAGGTATTACAATCATTCGCAATGGCAGCATGCGCCCCCGTAAGCGGATAAACGCTATTGTGGTCGAAGGAAGCCGGAATCCAGGCCGTTTCGCTGTGGCAAACGGCGCAGTTTGTGGGGAACTGTTGCGCGACGTGGTTGGGATCGGTTGTCTGGTTGTAATCGCCGATATGGCAGCCCGCACAGGTATTTGGGGTGTTATTGTAATTCCCGTTATGGCAGGCAGCGCAGTCATTGGCAATGGCGGCATGCGCACCGTTTAAGGGATAATAATTGTTGTGGATCGCAAAGGTGGCCGGTTCCCAGCCGGTCGTGGTGTGGCAGGATGCGCAATCCGTCGGGATGGCCAGGGCCACGTGGTTCGGGTTGGTACTTTGGGTATAATCCGGCGTATGGCAGCCTGCGCAGGTGTTCGGCGTGTTGGTGTAATTGCCGTTGTGGCAGGCATTACAATCATTCGCGATGGCGGCATGCGCCCCCGTGAGCGGATAAACACTGTTGTGGTCGAAGGTCGACGGAATCCAGGCCGTTTCGCTGTGGCAGGTGGCGCAGTTTGTGGGGAACTGTTGTGCGACGTGGTTGGGATCGGTTGTCTGATTGTAATCGCCGATATGGCAGCCCGTGCAGGTATTCGGGGTGTTATTGTAATTCCCATTGTGGCAGGCGGCGCAGTCATTGGCAATGGCGGCATGCGCGCCGTTCAAGGGGTAATAATTGTTGTGAATCGCGAAAGTGGCGGGTTCCCAGCCGGTCGTAGTGTGGCAACTCGCGCAATCCGTCGGGATGGCCAGGGCCACGTGGTTCGGGTTGGTGCTTTGGTTATAATTAGGGGTATGGCAGCTCGCGCAATCTGTTGGTGTACCTGCATACCCTGAAGCATGGCAATCAATACAATCTGCCGTCAGGTGCGCGCCTGTCAGCGGGAAACCGGTGTTGTTGTGATTAAATGCATTACTTGCGTCCCCGGTGGGGTGGCAGGCGAGGCAAGCGGGGCTGTTGTATACATATCCGTTAACCCCGTTGTGTTGATTATTTGTTTCCGGGTTGGTATGGCAGGTCGTGCAGGTGAACTCCGCAAAGTTGGTAGGGTTGGTATGGCAATCGAGGCATTGATCCCATTCTCCCTGATGTTTACCACTGTAAATTGGGAAATTTTGACCATCGTGGTCAAAGGTGGCGGGCACCCAAGCCGTTTCGCTGTGGCAACCGGCGCAGTCTGTTGGGAATTGTGCCGCAGCATGGTTGGGGTTGGTCGTTTGATTATAGTCGCCGATATGGCAGCCCGCACAAGTATTTGGCGTGTTGGCATAATTCCCGTTGTGGCAGGCAGCGCAATCGTTAGCAATGGCGGCATGTGCGCCGTTCAGGGGATAATAATTGTTGTGAATGGCAAAGGTAGCGGGCTCCCAACCGGCGGTGGTGTGACAGGATTCGCAATCCGTCGGGATGGCGAGCGCGGTATGGTTTGGATTCGCGCTTGTGTTGTAATCCGGCGTATGGCAACCCGCGCAGGTATTCGGCGTGTTCATGTAATTGCCGTTGTGACAGATATTACAATCATTCGCGATGGCAGCATGCGCCCCCGTAAGCGGATAAAAACTATTGTGGTTAAATGTCGACGGTATCCAGGATGTTTCGCTGTGACAAGTGGCGCAATCCGTAGGGAATTGCTGGGCGACGTGGTTGGGATCAGTCGTCTGGTTGTAATCCGGTGTATGGCAGCCTGCGCAGGTGTTCGGCGTCGTATTGTAATTTCCGTTGTGGCAGGCGGCGCAATCGTTCGCAATGGCGGCATGCGCGCCGTTCAGCGGGTAATAATTGTCGTGAATGGCAAAGGTTGCGGTTTCCCAACCGGCGGTGGTGTGGCAGGAGGCGCAATCCGTCGGGATGGCGAGCGCGGTATGATTCGGATTGGCGCTTTGGTTGTAATCCGGCGTATGACAGCCCGCGCAAGTGTTCGGCGTGTTGGTGTAATTGCCGTTGTGACAGGCGTCGCAGTTGTTTGCAATGGCAGCATGCGCCCCTGTGAGCGGGTAAAAACTGTTGTGGTCGAAGTTCGTCGGCGTCCAGGCTGTTTGGCTGTGACAGGTGGCGCAATCCGTGGGGAATTGTGCTGCGGCGTGGTTCGGGGTGGTGGTTTGATTGTAATCGTCAATATGACAGCCTGCGCAAGTATTCGGTGTGTTGGTATAGTTCCCGTTGTGGCAGGCTACGCAATAGTTCGCAATGGCGGCATGCGCGCCGTTCAGCGGGTAAAAACTGTTGTGGTCAAACGTCGACGGCGCCCAGGCGGATTCGCTGTGGCAGGTGGCGCAATCGGTTGGGAATTGTTGGGCGACATGGTTCGGATCAGTCGTTTGGTTGTAATCGGGCGTATGACAGCCTGCACAGGTATTCGGCGTCGTATTGTAATTGCCGTTGTGGCAGGCGGCGCAATCGTTCGCAATGGCGGCATGCGCGCCGTTCAAGGGGTAATAATTGTTGTGAATGGCAAAGGTGGCGGGTTCCCAACCGGCAGTGGTATGGCAGGATTCGCAATCCGTCGGGATGGCCAGAGCTACGTGGTTCGGGTTGGCGCTTTGGTTGTAATCCGGCGTATGACAGCCCGCGCAAGTGTTCGGGGTATTGGTGTAATTGCCGTTGTGACAGGCGTCACAGTTGTTTGCGATAGCGGCATGCGCGCCTGTGAGCGGGTAAAAACTGTTGTGGTCAAAGTTCGTCGGCGCCCAGGCTGTTTGGCTGTGACAGGTGGCGCAATCCGTGGGGAGTTGCGCTGCGGCGTGGTTCGGGGTGGTGGTTTGATTGTAGTCGTCAATATGACAGCCTGCGCAAGTATTCGGCGTGTTGGTGTAGTTCCCGTTGTGGCAGGCAGCGCAATCGTTCGCAATGGCGGCGTGTGCACCGTTCAGCGGGTAAAAACTGTTGTGGTCAAACGTCGATGGCGCCCAGGCGGATTCGCTGTGGCAGGTGGCGCAATCCGTGGGGAATTGTTGGGCAACGTGGTTCGGATCAGTCGTTTGGTTATAATCGGGTGTATGACAGCCGGCACAGGTATTCGGCGTCGTATTGTAATTGCCGTTGTGGCAGGCGACGCAATCGTTCGCAATGGCGGTATGCGCGCCGTTCAGCGGGTAATAATTGTTGTGAATGGCAAAGGTGGCGGGTTCCCAGCCGGCGGTGGTATGGCAGGTGGCGCAATCCGTCGGGATGGCGAGTGCGGTATGGTTCGGATTGGCGCTTTGGTTGTAATCCGGCGTATGGCAACTCGCACAATTGGTCGGCGTACCGGCATAGCCGGAAGCATGGCAGTCGAGGCAGGCGGCCGATAAGTGGGCGCCCGTCAGCGGGAAATGCGTCTTGCTATGGTCGAAAACATCTTCCGCACTACCTGTCGAGTGACAGGCAAGACAAGCCGGACTGTTGTACGAATAACCATTCACCCCATTGTGGTGATTGTCCGTTTCCGGATTTGTATGGCAGGTCGTGCAGGTAAATTCCGCATAGTTCGACGGATTGGTATGGCAGTCCTGGCACAAATTCCACGTCCCTTGGTGCTTGCCGCTGTATATCGGGAAATAATCGGCATCGTGCTGACTGTATTTCGCCGGCATCCAATTGATATCCGTGGTGTGACACTCGGTGCAATTTTGTGAAAAATTAGCAACCGGGTGACTCGGATTTACTGTCGTTTCATAATCGTTTTTATGACAGGAAATACAATCGGATGGCGTACTCGAATAGCTGCCGCCGGTATGGCATTTGGCACAATCCGTAATATTGTGTCCTTTAGTAAGCGGGAAAAAGTCGTGATTCACCTTATCGGTCGTCCAGTCGAAACGGGTGATATCATGGCACTCCGCACAATTGGTGGAAAATCCGGCCGCCTTGTGGTCAGGGTTGGTGGTCGCCGCAAAATCGGTCAGGTGGCAATTGATACAATCATTTCCGATGCGGTCGAATTGCAAACCGGTTTCAGATTTATGGCAGTCCGTACAAGTAGCAGTAGCATGCGCGCCCACAAGCGGAAAACCGTTGTCGTGGTGTAGTTCCGGAATATTGTCTACCAGCCAGTTCTCCGTAGTATGGCATCGGGCGCAGTCTTTTCCGACGGTTCCGTTGTGGAGGTCGGTGTGGCAGGAAACACAGTCGGTGTTTGCATCCGAAAAGACCATGGATACGTGGCAGGCCCTGCAGTCCACGCGGATATGCCGGCCGGTAAGCGGAAAACCGGTTTTAGTATGGCTGAATCGCGCGGTATCCGAGCCAATCAGCCAGCCGGTTGTTTTGGAGAAAATTGGGCCGGTTCGGTCCCACTTGTCGTAAGGTATTTCCCAACCGGCAGACGTATGGCAGTCGGAACAATTCACCTTGAATTGGGCGCCGTGCGGGGACTGTGCAAACAGGTGGATTGTCAGCCCCAGAAATACCAATATTGACGACAGTTTATACATTATTCATCTCAATCTCCTTTAGGATGGCAGGCAAAACATGCCGGACTTGAATACGAATAGTTGTTTACATCCTTGTGATCATTATCCGTCTCCGATTTGCCATGGCAAACCGTACAACTGAACGTGGCGTAATTGCCCGGCGTGGTATGGCAGTCGGTACACTTATCCCATTCGCCTTTGTGTTTGCCGCTATAAATGGGGAAATGCATGACATCGTGGTTGAAAGTTGCCGGTTCCCAGGCTGTTTCGCTATGGCAACTGGCGCAGTCTGTCGGGAATTGTGCCGTTTTATGGTTGGGGTTGGAGGTTTGGTTGTATTCGCTGATGTGGCAACCGGCACACGTGTTGGGGGTGTTGTTGTAGTTGCCTTTATGACAGGTGGCACAGGCATTTGCAATGCCGGCGTGGGCTCCTTTGAGTAGGTAATAGTTATTGTGAATAGCAAAGGTGGCGGGCTGCCAGGCATCGGTAGTATGGCAGGAGGCGCAGTTTGTCGGTATAGCCAGCGCTACGTGATTTGGATTCGTACTCTGGTTATAATCCGGCGTATGACAACTCACGCAACTGGTCGGCGTGCCGGCATACCCGGAAGTATGACATTCGAGACAGGGCGTCGTCAAATGCGCCCCCGTCAGGGGAAAACTGGTCTTATTATGGTCGAAAGTGGCCGGCGTCCAGGCTGTTACGGTATGGCAACTGGCACAGTCTTTAGAAAATTGCGAGGTGGTGTGATTGGGGTTGGTCGTCTGGTTGTAATCCGTCGTATGGCAACTCGCACAATCCGTAGGCGTGCCGGCATATCCGGAAGCATGGCAGTCGAGGCAGGCCGCATTCAAATGTGCGCCCATCAATGGGAATTTGGTCTTGCTGTGGTCAAAGCCATCGTCCTCACTCCCGGTTGGGTGGCAGGCCAGGCAGGCCGGACTGCTGTACGAATAACCATTCACGCCGTTGTGGTCATTATTCGTTTCCGGGTTCTTATGGCAAGTGATACAAGTAAATTCCGTGTAATTCGACGGATTCGTATGGCAGTCGGTACACTTATCCCATTCCCCTTTATGCGAGCCGCTGTATATGGGGAAATATTCCGCATCGTGCTGCGTGTATTTTGCCGGCATCCAATCCAGATCCGTTGTATGGCACTCTATACAATTTTGTGAAAAATTGGAAGCCTTGTGATTCGGCGTTACAGCCGTTTCATAATCATTTTTATGACAGGATATACAATCGGATGGCGTATTCAAATAATTTCCGCTGGTATGGCATTTGGCGCAATCTGAAATGTCGTGTCCTTTGGTCAGCGGGAAAAAGTTGTGATTTATCTTGTCGGTCGCCCAGCCGAAACCGTTCACATTATGGCAATCCGCACAATTGGTGGAAAAACCGATTCCCTGGTGGTTTGGGCTGGTGGTGGCCGTATAATCGGTCAGGTGGCAATTGATACAATCATTTCCGATGCGCTCAAACTGTAATCCGGTTTCAGATTTATGACAATCCGTACAGGTGGCAATAGCGTGCGCGCCAACGAGCGGAAAACCGTTGTCGTGGTGCAGTTCCGGAATATTGTCCACCAGCCAGTTCTCTGTATTATGACACCGGGCGCAGTCTTTTCCGACGGTTCCGTTGTGCAAATCGGTGTGACAGGAAACGCAGTCGGTATTGGCATCCGAAAAAACCATGGTTTCATGGCAGGCCCTGCAATCCACCCGCACGTGCTGGCCGGTCAGCGGAAAACTGGTTTTAGTATGGCTGAACCGCGCGGTATCTGAGCCGATCAGCCAGCCGGTTGTTTTTGAAAACACGGGGCCTGTCCGGTCCCACTTGCCGTAGGGTATATCCCAACTGTCAGACGTGTGGCAGTCGGCGCAGTTGATCTTGAACTGGGCGCCGTGCGGGGACTGGGCGAACAGATTAACTGTCAGCCACAAAAGCAATATTACAGGTGACAGTCTATACATTTAAAACTTTTCATTTTATATTGAACAACTACTTCACCGTCTTTCTCTATTGGTTTGTGACAACCGGAACAGGCTACTTTGGCGTGTTTGCCATCTAATTTAAACGCCGATTTGTTGTGGTCGAATTTGACCGCCTTCCAGTTGTCATACGCATGACATCGCACACAATCCGTAACGCCGTCCTTTTCAAACTGCTGTTGATGCACGTTTTTATGACAAGCCGTGCAGGAGGTAGGTGTATTGGTAAATTGCTGGAAGCGCTGGGGGAGTTTGCCGGTGTCGTCTTTTTTTCCATGGCAGGCCATACACGGTTGATTGGCATGGGCGCCCAATAACTTGAATTTGGTTAATTTATGGTCGAAATGACTCTCCTGCCAGCTGTCGTTGACATGACAAGTCTCGCAGGATTGATTTGGATAGTATTTTTTATCAATAAAACCGTCGTGTACATCCGTATGGCAATCCACGCAACGTTCTCCGATGTTTCTGAATTGCCATTTTTTTGAATCCGTTTTGTGGCAGTCGATACACGGTGTGGCCAGATGGGCGCCTGTCAGGGGGAATTTGGCCTTATTGTGGTCGGTAATCGTGTATAAACTATTTTCAAAACCATTTACGGTGTGGCATTTGGAACAATCGGGACTTAATCCGAGGATAGAGGCGAGTTGGCCTTCGTGGTAATCCTTATGGCAGGCGTCGCAGGTATAGTATGGCAAGGGGTCGGTAAAACTGCCTTTGGTATGACATTTTTTACAATCCACGGCCTGGTGTTTGCCTTCCAGGGCGAATGCCGTGCGTTTGTGATCAAAGTTTTTCATAGAACCGGATGCGCGGAAGGAGTCCTCGTTATGACATTCGGCGCAATTACTCCCGAATTTGTTTTCATGGACGTCCTTGTGGCAGCGGGCGCAATCATTTGTACGCACGCCGAGGCGGTCCTGAAAAATAGTGGCCGGCGTGGCATCCATTTTATGGCATTCGGCACAATCCACCTGCTTGTGTTTGCCTTTCAGCGGGAAGTGGGTTTCGCTGTGGTTGAACTTTTTTAACGCGGCTAATGAACTGAACGACTCCTCCGAATGGCACTGCTTGCAGTTGGCGCCCAGTTTGAACTCATGCGGGTCCTTATGGCAACTATTGCAATTGCTGAATGGCATTCCGGTAAACTGTTGGAATGGCTTGCCGTTGCGGGTCTCTTTTTTATGGCATTCGATACAGTCCACCGTTTTGTGTTTGCCCTGCAGGGCGAAGTGGGCTTTATTGTGGTCGAACTTCGATGCCGGCTTAAAATCAGTGGTGGTATGGCATTTTGCGCAATCGTTGGCCAGCGTTTTCTGATGGTAATCTTCGTGGCAGGAAATGCAATCCCGGCCTAGGCCCAGGAAGGTTTTGCTGCGTTTTTTTAACCCCGGATCTTCTATATAATCGGGTTTATGGCATTGGCGGCAGTCGATCGGTTTGTGCGCCCCCGTCAGTTCGAAACCGGTCAGCGTGTGGTTGAATTTGTTTTTATCAAAACGGACGATATCGAAATTCCGGCCGTGGTGGTCGCTGTGGCAAACGGTGCAATCTTTTCCTTTGACGTCTTTTGATGCGTGGTAACCGGCTCCGCGGTCCGTTCGGGATTTTATTTCCTTGTGGCAGCTCAGGCATTTGTTGTTGGAAACTTTATTTCCCAGATCATGGCATTTTGTGCAGTTGAATACGCCTTCCAGATCGGCATGCGCCTTCGTCAAATCTCCGGGCGAAATTTGTGCACCCAGCTGGCAAGCAAGCAGGGTGAGGAAAATGGCGATATGTAAACCTTTAAATTTCAACTAAAAATCGGTTTAAACTGCGTTTTCGGGCACCCCAATATGAACACAAAACTATTTTAAACACATAGGCACATAGGTCACATAGTGCGAATACTATGTGTTCTATGTGCCTATGTGTTAATAATTTTGTGTTCATCTTTTCGTATTTACTTATAATACAGCCACATACGCGCTGCTTTATTTCCGGTGTTTTTTCATCGTATATCCAAATCGTTTGGTGATTTCCACCCCGGCTTTTTGCAAAAATTCAGTCGGCAATTCGCCGCCGGCGAAAATGTAAACCAGATCGTTATCCAAAACCAGTTGTCCCTCCTCTTCGGTTGTCATGATGGCTTTTTCCGGTTCCAGTTTTACCAAACTGGACTTGTACTTCACCGCCAAAACTCCTTTGCTAATGGCCTCATTCACTTTCTCCCTGTTTTTAGGCTTCAACCGGCCGAACGCTTCACTCCGGTAGGAAATGACCACGTTGTTTTGTTGGGCCAGGGAAAGCGCCGCTTCGATGGCGGAATCGCCGCCACCGACGACAATTATTTTTTTATTGCTGATATTTTCCGGCTCCAGCAGGCGATAAGCCACCTTTTCAAGTGTTTCCCCCGGAATACCCAACTTGCGCGGTGTTCCGCGCCGGCCGATAGCCAGCAACACTTTTTGGGTTTTGAACACATCCCCTTTGTTCGTCTCGACGATAAAATGCGACCCCTCCGGGTGGATACTCTCTACTTTTGTATTTTCCGTTATATTAATATTGTTTTGCGCCAGTACCGTTTGCCACAATTCAAGCAATTCCGTCTTGGTGGTATCGAATAGTTTTACTTTTCCGTGAAGGGGCAGGTTCATCGGCGACGTCATTACAATTTTGGAACGGGGGAAGGAAAAGACGGTGCCGCCCAGGGTGTCCTGGTCCAGGGTGAGGAAGTTGAGGCCGTGTTTTTTTGCCGTCAGGGAGGCAGATATGCCTGCGGGGCCGGCGCCGACAATGATCAAATCGTACGTCGAGTGATTTTTGTTAATGCCGGCCCGGACAATGTTCTCCACGGCGGCTTGACCCTGTTCCACACTGTTTTTGATCAGGCCCATGCCGCCCAGTTCGCCGGCGATGTAGATGCCCGGCATATTGGTCTCGAACGCCTGATTGACGTGGGGCAGGTCGACCCCTCTTTTTTCCGTTCCGATGACAAGGGAAATGGCTTCCACCGGGCAATTGTGGAAACAGGCGCCGTGCCCGACGCAATGCGATGCGTTGATCAAAGTTGCCCTGCCGTTCACGATGCCTAAAATATCTTTTTCCGGGCAGACGGCCACGCAGGCGCCGCTTTTGATACAGGTATCCAAATCGATGACCGGGTGAAGCGATACCGGTTCGTGCAGTCCTTCCTGCTTTGCTTTTTCAATTTTTGCTTCTACTACCCGGGAGTCTTTTTTTAATTTTCTCAGGTAAATAAAAACAATGATCCCACAAAACAGCAGAACAAAGGCGTAGATTACAACTTGTTCTAAAAACATCGGATGAGATTAAAAAATCCATCGGTAACCAAAAGCAAGCGTGACGCCTACGTGAATAACCATGATCACCAACATAATAAGGGCAAACGGTAAATGGGCTACGTGCCAGTATTTGAACAGTTTTTGCATGGTATGTAACCGTTCGATCCGGTTATTCAACGAAATCTCGCTTTTGATGAGCCGCGATACTTTAATCACGTGGTTGTTGGGCAAATTGTTGCTTCGGAGGATATTTTTTACCCGCCGGATTGTTTTTTTGTCTTCAAAATATTTGCTGATCATCCTTGTCAGCAGGTTTCCACCGGATGCCCCGGGATGAACATCGGTAGAGGCCAAAATGGCGTTGTAACTCGATTCTTCCAGGCGGTACGTACCTTTTAATATTTCTTCCAGGTCGCTTTTTAATGCTTTAACCTCATTCAAACTCAATTCCCGCCCCTCAATGGTCCGCGGAATCTGAATGTAAATAAACCGTCCGATGACCCCGCTCGCCACCACCGCCACCATGCTCCAAAAGCTGATGGAAACGATGCCGCCAAACTTAAACGCCGTGTGGAACAACACCATGACGGGCCCCACGCTGCACAAAAAAATGTGGAACTCCAACCAGTATTTCAACCGGCCAAAACGGGCGAGAAACTTGTACCTTTTCCGGGCGATGTAGGAAAAAACACCGATCAGAATCAGTAAGGTGCCAACGATACCTAACCCGTGGCCGAAAACGCCACTCGGCTTGAACCAGACATGATCAGGGTGGTAAAACCTTTCCTCCAGACTGGTGGAGTAGTAAGAAAATCCTACGTAAGAAAGGAACAGGGTAACTAACACTCCAATGCTAACCAGCATGGAGATGTAAAAACGATGAACAGCGGATGACATGATTAAAACGGAAATTGGTTGACTGCAAAATTATGCCTTAAACTCGTGTTTAGTGATAAGTATTACACTGTAATGGCAATTTGGAGAAAGACTGAATTCACTTTATTAATGGTATTTTTGGGAATCAAAGATTTCGGAGAGGAGAGCATTAAGTGGTCTGCCTGCCGGTTGTTCCAACCCAAACGTTCACATGTTTATACGTATAATTTCGGTTTAAATGTTTGGAAATATCCGAATTTTACGACCTTTCAGACCTTTTACCATATTGTTTAATAAAATTACGACATGGCCCACCGCAGAACATTCCTCAAACAAATAACCCTCGGCTCGGCCGCCCTCGCCACGGCCGGTTTTCCCAACATCCTGTTCAAAAGGAAAAAGGAACGCCTCGGCGTAGCGCTCGTGGGACTGGGGTATTATAGCACCGACTTGCTGGCGCCGGCCCTGCAACTCACGCAACACTGCTCACTCGCCGGCATCGTTACCGGCTCGCCGGAAAAAGCCGAACGCTGGCAAAAACAGTACAAATTGTCGGACAAGAATATTTACAACTACGACAATTTCGACAACATCGCCGACAACCCGGACATCGACGTGGTGTACGTGGTGCTGCCGCCGGCCCTGCACCGAAAATTTACCCTGCGCGCCGCCAACGCCGGCAAACACGTGTGGTGCGAAAAACCGATGGCTATGACGGTGACGGAGTGTGAATCCATGATAAAGGCCTGCAACGACAACCGCGTTAAACTCGCCATCGGCTACCGCATGCAGCATGAGCCGAATACCCGCGAGATCATCGGCTACGGCCGCAACCAAACCTTTGGAAAAATAAAACTGATTTCCGTGGCGGCCGGTTACTTCGATGGGCGTACCGATCACTGGAAGCAGAACCGCGAGATGGGTGGCGGCGCCATGTTCGATATGGGCGTGTATCCGCTCAATGCCGTGCGGTATGTGACCGGCGAAGAACCTATCGCCGTGATGGCGCAGGAACAGACCACCCGGCCGGAAATCTACTCCCGGGCCGACGAAACCACCTTGTTTCAACTGGAATTCCCCTCCGGCGCGTTGGCGAACTGCGCAACCAGCCTCGGTATGAATATGAACTACCTCTATGTGACGACCGAACGCGGCTGGTACAAACTCGAACCCTTCCAGTCGTACAGCGGTATTAAAGGCTCGGTGAGCGACGGGAAGTTGCTGAATCAAACCATTCCCAACCAACAGGCCCGGCAAATGGACGACGATGCGCTCGCTATTCTCAACGATACGCCGCTGCTGGTACCGGGAGAAGAAGGTATGCGGGATATTAAGGTGGTGGAGGCCATTCACCTGTCGGCGCAATCGGGTCGGCGGCTGTTGATCGGGTAAGAGCATGTTGGGGATTTTCCCGCTGGGCCGAAAACAGGTCTTTTCCCGCCTGTTTTCACCTTTTTTCGGTTACATAGTCACCGCTATGCTCCCTCAAAAACGCAAAAACAGGCGAAAAAATCCCTTGTTTTTGACTCCAGCGGAAAATCCCCAACATGCTCTAATTTACCATCAACCCGACTTCAACCACCCCGTAATACTCAACCTGGGCTGATGGGTTTGCAAAACTTCGTGTTCCAATTCGCTGCTTTTGAAGAACACGCATTTGCCGTTGCGTGGAGCAATCGTTTGTGAATGATCGCTGTGGTAAATGCACAATTCCCCGCCATCTGCCTCCTGCCAACCGGTGTTTAAATACATGATCATAGAAAAAGCCCGGCTTTTATTATTCCGAAACTGATCAAAGTGTTTTTTGTAAAAGGCGCCTTTTTCGTACAAGGTATAATGAAATTCATATCCGGTGATGCCGGTGTAGCAGGTGCTGTTTAAATAGCGGATAAAATGATCTATCAATTCGAAAAAAGCATTTTCATGCGGATCGTTGTGTCGGGGGTCGAGCCAGAATATTTTATCGCTTCTGATCAAATTATCGTGTACAAGCAGGGTATTATTCCCTATGCCTGCCGGGAGCAGATGTTGGCCCGAATAGAGGGTAATTAAATTTTCTTTCAAATGGGCGGCCAGGGGTTCGTTTAAGAAGTTTTCGGCTAAGCCTACTTTGTTTTCTATGTAACTATCGATAAGGCAATCGAAGCGTGTATGCAATAAGTTTGAATGAAGCGGGAACTGGCATAAAACCAATAGCCGCATCAAGGTAACACCAATAAACCTAAGATTTTGGTTTTTTCCACTTCGAGGATAATTAACGCCCGCCAGTTACATCCAATAATGTTCCGGTGATATAAGATGCTTCCTCGGAGAGTAGCCACAAAATGGCTCGTGCCACTTCTTCAGGTTGTCCGCCGCGTTGCATGGGTACGAGGTGGCGGAGCCGGTCGACGCGGCCTGCTTCGCCGCCGCTGGCATGTATGCCGGTATAGATTAGGCCCGGGCGTACAGCATTGACCCGTATGCCTTCATTGGCCACTTCTTTGGCCAGTCCGATCGTCATGGTGTCGATGGCGCCTTTGGATGCGGCATAATCGATGTATTCGTTTGGGGCGCCATGTTTGGCAGCGCCCGAAGATACGTTCACTATACTGCCGCCAGTGCCGCCGTTTTTAAGTGACATCCGCCGTACGGCTTCCCGGGCGCAGAGAAAACTGCCCGCTACATTGGTGGCAAAAACCCGTTGGAAGCGTTCCAACGACATCTCGCTCAACCGGGATTGGTTTTCCAGGATTCCGGCATTGTTTACGAGGGCAGTGATTCGGCCCAATTGATCTTCCGCAGTATCAAACAAGCGCAGCACATCCTTTTCCGAGGAAACGTCTGCCTGCACGGCAATTGCCACACCGCCGGCGTCGAGTATTTCGGCCACAACGGATTCGGCGGCAACGGCGTTCCGGTGGAAATTGATGCATACCCGGTAGCCGGCTCGTGCTGACAGCCTGGCTGTGGCCGCGCCGATACCGCGACTGCCGCCGGTGATGAGGATGACCTTGCCGGAATTCATTGACCTGTTTTTTTGAGCCAGTTGTTGTCGTTCAGCCAGTCGGCCATACGTTGCGGCCAGGTATTCAGCGTGACGAGTTTGGAGCGTTTGCCCATGTTAAAAGCATGTCCGCCCCGGGCATATATATGCACCTCGGCGGGCACCTTGGCGTGGTGGTAGTGCTGCAACAGGCTAAGTACCGGGGCAGAACAACATTCGTCGTCGATAGCAGCCACCATAAATGCCGGTGGTGCATCGGCCCCGACGCTATCTGGAATGAATAATGGCCCTGGGTACACCAGTATTTGGAAGTCGGGTTTGCCGTTCATACGGTCGATCGGGTCGGGGGCGTTGGGGTCGCCTTCGCCGGGAGCGTAGGCGATAAGCGCCGCGGTTTCGCCGCCGGCGGAAAAGCCCATAATGCCGAACCGTTTCGGATCAATATCCCACTCCGGGGCCCGGCTGCGCACGAGGCGCATGGCACGGTAGGCATCGGCGCGCACGTGTTGTTCGAGGGTATAGGGCGAGTTTTCCTCCCGGGCCAGGCGGTACTTCAGCACGAAGGCTGCAACGCCGAGGCTGTTCAGGTATTCGGCGGCATCACGGCCTTCCGAGTTGTACACCAGTGCCCGGTGCCCGCCACCCGGGCACACAAGCACGGCAGCGCCGGTGGCTTTGTCTTTTGGCGGCAAAAAAACCGTGATAGACGGATTGTGAATATTCTTGATCCACCAGTCTTTGGCTTGTTCCTGCTCGTTGCGCCGGTCTTCGAACCCCGGGGCGCCATTGGGCCAAAGGGGTATTTGTTGTGCTGCGTTTTGAGCAGCCAGGGAGGCCGCCACGAACATCAACAGGTATGTAAAAATTGTCTTCATCGGATTTTATTGAATGGTGGTCTGTTTGTCCAGTTGCTCCCTGCGTACCAATTCCACGTACTCCTCCCAGCCCAGGGCCTCCGGGCGTTTTTCAAAAAACGGATCGTTCATCAGGATTTCGGCGGGGAAAAACGGCTTGAGGGTATTGCGCAGCATTTTGCGTCGCTGGTTGAAGGCGGTTTTGACGAACAGGCGAAACCGTTTTTCGTCGCAGCCGAGTACAAAGTTGTCTTTGCGGGTAAGCCGGATGACACCGGAACGCACTTTGGGCGGCGGGTTGAACGACCCGGGCTCCACTGAAAACAGGTATTCCGTGTTGTAAAAAGGCTGTATCAAAACGCTGGTGATGCCGTACACTTTACTGCCGGGTTTGGCTACCACCCGGTCGGCCACTTCTTTTTGAAACATGCCCACCATTTCCGGTATTTGTGCGCGGTAGTCGAGCATTTTAAAGAGGATTTGGGTACTGATGTTGTAGGGGAAATTACCGATCAGACAAAACGGGTCGTCGCCGAAAGTCTCGTGCAGGTCATAATCGAGAAAGTCCTTGAAAATCAGTCGGTCGCGCAGGGTGGGGTAGTGCTGTTCGAGGTAGGTGATCATATCGCGGTCGGCTTCCACGGCATACACCGTCCGGTTGGGTTGTGCCAGCAGGTGTTTGGTCAGCATGCCGGTTCCAGGGCCAACTTCCAGCACCCGTTCGGTTTCGCCGGCCCGCTGCAGACTACCGGCGATACGCGCCGCAATGCTGTCGTTTTTTAAAAAATGCTGACCGTAGGATTTTTTTGCGTGCATGGGTGGAGATTAATGTGGTCAATGTGGTCAATGTGGGCATTGGGGTGAATGGGGCGGTTGGGTAGGCGGTTGTTTGTTAAGGGCGACAAAATTATGCTTTAAGCATCAAAATAAAATCCGACTTTTACGGCCCCGTCCCGATTCACGCCCTGTCCTGGCTTTATAAACAAATTTCCATAATCGTATTTGGCACGTTTTTGTCAGCATACGGGCAACCGTAATGCCGGAAAAATTGTTTTTATGTTCACTTTTATTACAGTGTAATCTAAGTTTTTGGCATTTCGCCCTGCCCGTTCAACCCCTCCCCCATCCCCTCCCATTTGGGGGAGGGGATGGGGGAGGGGTTGAAACGATCAAACAACTAAATTACCTTGTATTTATAGCAATAACCTGAGTCTTTAGGGTTTTCCAACCACTTTTCTACTTATGCTTCGTGCTGCTCTTATCGATATGTACAACGGCGAAACCAATCGCGGTATCCCGATGCTCCGTACCATGCTCGCCCGGTATGCCAATGTGCTCCGGTTCGATCACTTTGATGTACGGGCTAAAAACGAGGTGCCCGATTTGTCTTACGACGTGTATA
>CAUJEY010000092.1 GCA_963169325.1 Bacteroidota bacterium | reverse complement strand
TCCAACCGATCCGCTGCTGTTGGCAATGACGGCTTGTGCGGTATGGCAAATGGCGGCGTGGATTCGCACCCCCACCCCCGCCCCCTGCACCCCCCCCCCCGACCCCTCTCCGCCGCGGCGGAGAGGGGTCGGGGGTGGGGTTGCAGGGGTCGGGGGTGGGGGTGCGAATCCACGCCGCCATTTGCCATACCGCACAAGCCGTCATTGCCATCAGCAGCGTATCGGTTCGAACATCATTGCAGAGCAGCAGCACGCCGGTGCAGGAAGCCAAAATAAACGCCGCCGCCCGGGCTGTTTCTTTGGAATAAAAAAGCAGACAAAAGCGATAAACCGCGTACACGCCGGCTAGGGTGGCTAAAAAAGAGGGCAGTTTGTAGGCCCAGTTGTGCAACCCAAACAAGGCGAAAGACAGCGCCGAGGTCCAAAACAGCAGCGGCGGTTTGTCCAGATAATCGGCATGACGGTGCTGCACTTGTAACCAATGTCCGTTTTGCAGCATTTCCATTGAAATGGATGCGTATTGCGAGGCATCCACGTCCATCACATCCAGGAACAAGCCGCGTATATACACAACGACCAAACCCAGGGCAAGCCAAATCCAGGGGGACCGGAAAGCCCCAATGACCAATGACCCCAATGACGTAAATGACCCCAATGACGTAAATGGCGACAATCCCTGCTTCATCGGTTATAGGTCTGTTGCAAATGTTTTACCTGAAACGCCGTCTGTGCTGAATCCAGGATACTATCGGTTTTGAACAATACCGTTTTGCGCTCGCCCGGCAACAAGTCGAAATAATTATCGCTGAATGCGCCCGCTGCCTCCGTGTGGAGGTATACGTTTTTTGCCAGGTTTGAACTTTGCAGGGAAATTTGGTAGCCTTCGTTCACCTGGGCGACCTGCATGTTGACCGTAGTGCGGGGCAGTGCCAGTTTACGCGGCGAAACGAGGTAGAACAGGCGGCGGTGCAGGACCTTGCCTCCGGCGTCTTTTAGCGTAATTTCTGCCACCGCATTTTCCGGCTTGTGGTTGTTCAGCACGGTTTTCAGGTATCCCTGCCAGATCATCCTGCTGGAGTCGGGATGAACGCTGGTTTCCGATTGCACGACATCGCTCAGCACCTTTCCTTCCAGGGTCAGGGCGCGTACATGAACGGTGAGCACCGTATCGCCCGGCAGGTCGGAGGAGGCGTACACTTTCAGAATATCGTCTTCTATCATGGGCAGCGCCACTACCGGGCGGTAATCTTCCCGGACGTAGTAGTGCATGGCTTTCCAGCGGCCGTAATAGTCGATACTGGACCAGGAGGCCACGGGCCACACGTCGTTCAGTTGCCAGTACAGGGTGCCCATGCAGTAGGGTTTGTTCCTGCGATGTGCCTCGATGCCCCTGCGCATACCTTCAGCCTGCACCAGCTGGCTGACGTACACAAAATCCTCAAAAGTTTTCGGGACCCGGAAATCGCGTTTCAGGTATTCTGCGATCAGGGCATTGCCGCGCGGGTGTTTCTGATGGGTGAGCATCACTTTGGTATCCAGTTCCCGGTCTTCAGGCAGGGAAAATGCCTGTATCGTGGCCCAGTCGGGAAATGACTGAAATCCGTACTCGCTCATAAAACGCGGCACTTTTTTGTCGAACACGTCGAAGGGCTCTTCATCGTGCCAGACCCCCCAGTAATGCGCATCGCCCTCGGCCGTGGATTTTGGATTACCTCGGCCGTATTGCGGCGAACTTTCCCAATAAGGCACGCCGCCGCCGTAGTTGTCTACGTAGGTGGGCAGTATGTCATTAAACATCAGGGTGTAATCGCGCCATATCTGTGCGCGCTGGGCTTCATTGAACTGCATTTGCCAGCCCCAATGATTCCATGCTTCGTTGTTCTCGTTGTTGCCGCACCAAAGGGCAATACAGGAGTATTGGCGGAGGCGCTCAATTTGTTCGTAAGCCTCGGCAGCCGCGTTTTTCAAAAAGGCGCCGTTGCCCGGGTACATGGCACAAGCGTACATAAAATCCTGCCACACCAATATGCCGCGGGCATCGCAGAGTTGGTAAAACAGGTCGTCCTCGTATATGCCGCCGCCCCATACCCGCAACATGTTCATGTTGGCACCTACGACATCGTCGAGCAGGCGTTTGTACCGCTCAGGCGACACACGTTCCTGGAACATATCCTGCGGGATATAATTGGCGCCTTTGCAAAAAACGGGTTTCCCGTTGAGTTTGAAATAAAATGATTTGCCCGCATTGTCCGGCTCCGTGATCAATTCGACGGTGCGGATACCTGTTCTGATTTCAGACTTATCCAACGTCAGGCTGCCGCGTTGTTTTACCTCTATAGAAAAGTCGTAAAGATGCGGCTCTCCCATGCCGTTGCACCACCACAGTTTGGGGTTGTCGATGGAGTAGGTTACCGAATCTTCATGTACCCCGGGGTGAATGATCCGGTCCTCGACCGACTTCCGTTTCCCTTCGCGAAAAAAGATTGTCGTCGGGGTTTCAATATCGGAGCGGTAGCGAAAACGGGCAACCAGCAACGCTTCCTTTTCCGACACCCGTTGCGTCGTGATAAAAACATTTTCCAGCAAAAAATCGTCCCAGGCCACTAATTCGGGCAATTGCAGGATACCGCAGCCGACGAAACGTGGTCCCCAATCCCAGCCGTAATGAAATTGGGCTTTGCGCGTCATGGTGCGTATGCCGCCGGGCAGTTCATAGCCTAAGGCAGACCAATCGGTTGCTGCTTTTTTAACCGGGCTTTCAAAGTACACGTGCAGATTATTGGCGCCCGCTTTCAGGTATTTTTTTACATCGACCTGCCAGGTTCGAAACATGTTGCTTGCTTCCAGCACGAGGCTGTCGTTGAGGTAAACGTGCGCGTAAGTATCCAGTCCTTTGAAGACCATCTCGATATGTTTGCGCTGCAAGGTCGCCGAATCGGCTTCGAACGTGCATTGAAACTCCCAGTCTTCCTGTTCGATCCATTGCAGTTTTTCTTCATTATCCCGGTAGTAAGGGTCTTCGATCCGGCCGTTTTTGAGCAGCGCGGTATGTACGCCGCCAGGCACGGCAGCGGGTTGCCAATCGCCGGTGTGGGCCTGGCGGAACGCCCAGGTGCCGCGGATTTTTTGACGGGATGGAGCGCCGGATGTTTGGGCTTCAGCAAGCATAGTGGGGAAAATGAGAAGGAGAAAAACGAGTAGTCGCATAGTAAAACGAATGATGTCAGCAGGGGTTGGAGGCAGCAAATGTACATCTTTCGGTTATTGCCCTTTGTCTTTTGCGTCTGCCCCTTTTACATCCGGAGCGTTTATTGGTCGGCGGAAAAGGTTAATGTGGCAGAGAATTGTTCTGATTTGAGCAATAATCGGGTACTTTTGACATCGCAAAACCTAACCTTTATCGTCATGCCTTTAAAACACCCACAACTGCCATTGGTCGGTGACATTGCGCCACCGTTCCGAATCCGCACAGACAAGGGGCTTGTTCGTTTCCCGGAATACAGCGCCGGTTTTTGGTGCGTATTTTTTGCGCATCCTGCGAATTTCACCTCGGCCTGGTCGATGTTCTCCACCTTCCTCGCCATGAAAGAAAGGCGGCTAAACGAACGTAATACCAAAATCCTGGCGCTTTCCAACGAACCGATCCGGCAGAATGACTGGTCGGACAAAGCCCGGCGCTACATCGGTATTTACCTCAAAGCGCCCGTAATAGAGGACCTCGACTTTCGCATCGCCCGGATCTACGGACTGGCATCGGGCCGGCGCCCGCACCCGAAATGCGACCGTCTCGCCGTGGTGATTGACCCGGACGGGATTATTCGTATGATCATTCACCGGCCCCTGCCGAATATTGAAAGCGCCATATCCGACCTGGAACGCGCCTTCGACGTCCTGCAGGGAACGAAAGTGCCAACCAAACCGGCCCCGGATCAGGAGCGCCCGACGCTGTTTGAAACACCCGAACAACCGGATACGACCGGGGCTTACAAACCCAAGCCTGCTTATTTCCGGCACGGGAAGTTGATTTTAAACTAACAATCTGGGAGGCGCCCCAAAAAGAAAATCCCTCTTGCAAGAAATGACTTGCAAGAGGGATTTAAGTTTACGTTGTTGGCCCACAAGGATTCGAACCCTAACTAACAGAACCAAAATCTGCTGTGCTACCGTTACACCATGGGCCAATACCAATAATGCTTTTTTGGAAAGCGGCGGCAAAGATAAGACGACTATTTCTTCCTTGCAACCCGTGCTTTATGTTTTTTTTTAAAATCCTTCAATTTACCCGGTGCCAGTACTGAGTGCGGTAAAAGGGGCCGAGATATCCCCGAACCACCAAAACATTGGGATCGCCTTCTTTCAGCCATAACTGGCAGCCGTACCACTTGCCTTTTTCGGGGTCCAGAATCCGTCCGGATTGCCAGTAGCCGCCTTTCGACTTCATATTTTCCAGCAGGATCATGTTCAGCACCGGCTGATCTTTTCGTTCGCCGGGGCATTTGTCGCATTTTTTATCGGGCGCCGATTTAAGCAGGCGAACCACCTTGCCGAATACCTGGCCATTTTGTTCGTACACTTGAATGTGGCTTTTAGCCTCGCCGGTTTCATCGTCGACGGTTTTCCAAACGCCGAGCGCTGATTGGGCCTGTAGTGTTACTGCGAGTAAGGTTAGAAAGAGCGCTAAAGTTATTTTGTGCATATTCGGGTTGAAATTTTCTTTTACCAGGGGTAAAAAATAGGATTGTTAGCGGATTTTGTCGTTAAAAACGGCGAGGTAAAATTACGAACATTCTAAAAAGGGAGGTTTCTTCTGCACCAAAAAACGGCCCGGAGCATTCGTTCCGGGCCGTTGACGTATATGCTATTGGCTTAAATATCAACCTTTGTCGAATCGTATTTCCTGAATACTGGCGTTAGCGCCGTTCATTTTCAGGTAGATATACACCCGGTACGACCCGTTTGCGGCGGTCATGTTGCCGATGCAGTACTGGTCGCTGCTTTCGCGGCTGGTACCCTGGTGTACCTGGCTGAACGATTTGGGTTTGCTCGAATTAAAAAACGAACGCAAGGTATCCGTGGCTTTGGCTTTCGAAACCTGTTGCTCATTGTCAAGGATTGAAATTTCGACATTGTCGGCAAAGTATTTGGATAACGCGTCGACATCGCCGGCGTTCAAGGCTTTTGCGATCGCTTCGAGACTGGGATTGCCCTGGTCGGCCATCAAGGCGAATGGGGCAAATAACAGCAGAAAAAGCATGTTTCTCATCTCTTTACAGTTTGGTTTGATTGATTAGAAGGATGTTCGGGCCTTTGGACGTATAACATTATGCAAGGAAACTGCCAAAAGCTATTTTTTAGTGTTAAGGCAAAGTTAAAGGCTTTAAACGCTTTAGTAATGCTTAGCGTCTTTTAGCAACGTTAAAGTTGAATTTCGGGCCGAAACTTTAACTTAGCAGGGGTTAGCAAAGGTTAGTTCCGGCATTGACTATGTACCGAAGTCTGTACCAAAAACTTATGTTTGTTCTTGCATCCTTCATTTGATTTAGGTCTCTTTGAGACCGCATTTTAAACCCGATTCATTGCCCATGCGCCCACCTACCATCGCGATTGTACAAAGAGGTTATGCCGACCGGTATGGCCGCCAGCGGCTGTACCTGCGGTATGCCTGGAATTTTCACACGAACTACATCGTGCTGCCCTGGCGCTTACTGCCTAAAGATTGGGACCCCGTGGCCCAAACCGTAAAGTCGCGCGCTACCCTCGGCGGAGAAACGGCCTTAACGGTGAACGGAGACCTGGCTAAGACCATGAACAAAGCCTATGCTATTATCGCCGAGATGACAACCACCGACATTCCGCCATCCTTCGATGAATTCCGGATGCGGATGGGCACCGGCAAAAAAGTGGCCCGGCACTTCGCAGAATCTGCCCGCGAACTATTGCAACAGGAATTGGACGCCAACGAGATCGCCTACCGGACCTTCAATACTTACCGGGCAGCAGTGAATAAGTTTGAAGAGACTATGGGCAAACTGAGTATCCAGGAACTCAGTCATGAAAAGGTGCTGGACTTTAAACGGAAACTCGTAATGTCGGGCAAGGAAAACCTGGCAAGCCAATATATCCGCTACCTGAAAATCATATACGGCCGGGTCCTGAAATATTTTGACCTGAAAGATGTTCGGAAGCCGTTCGACCGTGTGGACATCAAGGTGGTCAAAATTTCAGACAAGAAACTTTTGTGTTTGGATGTATATGACATCGTCCGTCAAGCATTCAACCAAGCCAAGCCAGGTAGCAAGGAATTTGAAACCCTGCGCCGTTTTTTAATCATGTGCCGCGGGTTGCGCTACTCCGACACGCAACACATCAAAAAGGACGATCACTATTTTGAAATGAAAGACGGCGATGCCCTGTACCGGTACCTGATCACCGCTGCTCAGAAAACGGGAAGTAAAGAAATCGTTCCCATTTCGGAAGGCGAAGCCGAACTGCTGCTCCAATGGCGCCCGGATGGCTA
>CAUJEY010000091.1 GCA_963169325.1 Bacteroidota bacterium | reverse complement strand
GAAGGGGGTGGCTTGTGCGACATTTTTTGTTTTAAAATTGATTTTTATCTTTGCACCCACAAATACCCTCCCAAAAACGCTTTTGCTCAACGTTTACCATTCGAAAACGCATACCTGGTGAAACACATTTCTATCCTCGTCCCCGAATCCGCCGTGCTCGACAGCATCACTGCCCCGCGTTACCTGTTCACAGCGGTCAACCAATTTTTGGCGGCAGCCGGAAAACCGCCCCTGTTCGACGTTCGCCTGGTCGGGCTGACGAAGGACATCCGGCTGCACGACGGCCTGTTCACCGTGCATCCCGATGCGCTGATTGGAGAGGTAAAAAAAACCGACCTCGTGCTCGTGCCGGCCCTCGCCGGCGACATGGGCGCCGCGCTCGAGCGGAACAAGGACTTTCTGCCGTGGATCCAGGCAAGGCACGACGGCGGCGCCGAAGTAGCCAGCCTGTGCGTCGGGGCGTTTTTGCTGGCCTCCACGGGCCTGCTGGACGGTAAAAAATGCTCGACCCACTGGCTGTTTGCCCACGAATTCCGGCGCATGTTCCCCGACGTGACGTTGGTGGCCGACAAAATCGTGACCCAGGAGCGGCGCGTGTTCACCAGCGGCGGCGCCAATTCGTACTGGAACCTGCTCTTGCACCTGGTGGAAAAATACACCGACCGGGCCATGGCCATCCTTGCCGCCAAGTTTTTTGCCATCGAGATTGACCGCGACAGCCAGTCGGCCTTTATGATGTTCAACGGCCAGAAAAGCCACGAAGATGAGCCGATCAAACAAGCGCAAACATTCATCGAAGAAAACGTGGCGGAAAAAATATCGGTGGATGTGCTGGCGTCCAAATTCGCGATCGGACGGCGCAACTTCGAGCGGCGTTTCAAAAAAGCGACGAACAACACCCCCGTGGAATACATCCAGCGGGTGAAAATGGAGGCCGCCAAAAAAGGACTCGAAGCCGGCCGTAAAAACGTAAACGAAGTGATGTACGATGTGGGCTACTCCGACGTGAAAGCGTTCCGGTCGGTGTTCCGCAAGGTGACGGGGCTGTCGCCCATGGAATATAAAAACAAGTACGGTTTGATGGGCAGCGGTTACCCGGGCCGGCGGGCGGGGGTATAGCCATTAACTTAATACTACTTTGCCACGTTAACAAGGAAGTGACCAGTCCCCCCTTCAATTCCCGATACCGCCGAGCATCGGCTGTGCATAATCCGCGAACCTCCCCTTCCCCCTTTTCCCCCCTGCGCGCTTGTCATCCCGAAGGGAACTGTCCGCTCTACGTCTTTTCCGCCTTGCTTGGTGTTTTCACCAAGCAGTTTCGCGTAGAGCCGCTTGGTGAAAACACCAAGCGGGGCGTAAAAGACGTAGAGCGGACAGTTCCCTTCGGGATGACAAGCGCGAGAGGGAAAGAAAAGGGGGTATAGGGTAGATTCCGGGATTATGCATAGCCGATGCTCGCCGGTATCGGGAATTTAAATGCGGTAAACAGCACACTTTTTAACGTGGCAAAGTAGTATTAAGTTAATGGCTATGGGAGGCGGGGGTGGAGTTTCACGCGGCAGGGTTCAATATCCGAATCGTCATTTTAATTTATTTGGAGTTTCGTTTTGTCTTCCCCCCCAACCAAACTTTTCCTGAAACAAACACTGTTCGCCACACGCGCATACTGCCCGTAATTGGGGATGGTTTCGTACCCGTTCTTGCGGTACAGCGCGATGGCGTCGGGTTGTTTTATACCCGTTTCGAGGCAGCAAGCGCGTGCGTTCAATTCAACTGCCCACCGCTCCAGTTCTGCCAAAACCTTGGAGGCAATACCTTTCCCCCGCTGGCCGGGGAATACAAACATCCGCTTTACTTCCATGACCTGTGCATCCAACAGTTTAATGGCGCCGCAACCGACTGCCAGATCATGCTCGTACGCTACCACGACCTGCCCGAGGTGGTCAATTTTGTTGAACTGGTCGTAAAATGAATGGTCGTCACCATCGATAATTGCCAATTCGGCGTCGAGGTGCCGGACGAGCGCCCGGAAATCGGGGTCGTCCGAATTAGTCCGTTTTAGAAGGAGTGTATGCATAAGGAGGATGTCATTTAAGTTGATAGACATTATAGCCAAATAGAACTATTTTGTCCCGTCTTTCCCGCCATACAAAGGTACAAAATCATGACAACCGACACCGCCGCGCTGAAAAACACCCAAGCCCCGCCCGCCTGCTGGGAAATGGCTTCCAAATTCTCGATCGGACGGCACAACTTCGAGCGGCGTTTCAAAAAAGCGACGAACAACACCCCGGTGGAGGCTGGAAAAATTTAGGGGTGATTTTGATTATATCTGGCTGAAACTAACTACTTTTGTATGGTTTCAGCCAAATATATCTAAAAATGACAAATAAACTTATCGCTCTGCGGCATCGTGGATGATTCGGAAAGTGGTGCATAACAAAGGCGGCCTGCATAATCGTATCACCAAACGTATCCACCTCCAACCCTTCGACCTATACGAAACAGAACGGTTTTTTCAAAGCAAAAACATCACGCTTGACCGCTATCAAATCCTCCAAATTTATATGGCTATGGGGGGCATTCCCCACTACCTCAAAGAAGTGGAGGACGGGAAAAGCGCTATGCAGAACATCGAAGAACTTTGTTTCACCAGCACCGGCGGGCTATCGGACGAGTTTCAAAAACTCTATCCTGCCCTTTTTGAACATTCAGAAAACCACATTGTCCTGATCACAGCGCTTGCTCAAAAGTGGAAAGGGTTAACCCGCCGTGAAATAATTCAGGAAACCAAATTGCCGGACGGCGGCAGTTTGTCGCGGGTGCTGGAAGAACTAACGAGTTCCGGGTTCATCTCCGAGTACTTTGCCTTTGGCAACCGCAAAAAGGATGTGTATTATCGTTTGACCGATGAGTACTCGCTGTTTTACCTGAAATTTATTCAAAACCGGAAAAATCAGGGGGCAGACGCCTGGCAACATTTTAGCCAAACGCCCCAATACGCCGCCTGGAGTGGTTATGCTTTCGAGAGTATTTGCCTCAAACACATCCCGCAAATTAAAAAAGCGATGGGCATTGCCGGTATCTACACGGAGTCGTCCGGTTTTTATCGCCCCGGTACCCCGGTCGAAACGGGTATCCAAATTGACTTACTCTTCGATCGGCGGGATAATGTCATTGATCTGTTTGAACTGAAATTTTATAATGAACCCCTTCGGCTCGACAAATCTGACGCCATGATGCTCCGGGAGAAAATAGCCAATTTCAGGCGCTTAACCTCCACCCGAAAGCAGATTTTTCTCAGCTTCCTCAGCACCTTCGGCCTCCAGCCCAATGAAAACAGTATCGGACTGGTAACCCGTTCGATGACCATGGATGTACTCTTTGAAAAGATGTAATATCCGTAACTATTTTGTCCCGTCTTTCCCGCCATACAAAGGTACAAAATCATGACAACCGACACCGCCGCGCTAAAAAACACCCAAGCCCCGCCCGCCTGCTGGGAAACCACCGCCGCCACTGCCATCCGCGCCCGAAAACGTATGGCCATCCGCGACTATATCCAGACCCTCGACCCCGAGCGCGACTGCCAGCAGATCGCCTACCTCACATCGTGTTACGAGTTTCCCTGGGACACCACCCGCTCGCTCGAACTGGCGCTGTTCCGCGTTTTCGGCGTAGCCAAAGGCACCCCCTTGCTCGTACAAACCGGCGAGTTTGTGCAGCGCACCCAGAAACGGTACGACGACACCGTGCTCATCCTCTCCGAAATACTCGAAAGTGGCGGCTACGACACACCACGCGGGCACGCCGCCCTCGTGCGCATGAACAAGCAGCACGGGCGTTTCCAAATCCCCAACGACGAGTATCTCTACACCCTGTCCACCTTTATCCTCGAACCGATCCGCTGGAACGAAAAATACGGCCGGCGCCCCCTCACCGAAACGGAAAGACAGGCCAGCTACTACTTCTGGTGCGAAATAGGGCGGCGGATGGGCATCCGCGACATCCCGGAAAGCCTGGCGGCGTTCGACCAATTCAACCGCGACTTCGAGGCCGCCGAATTTCGGTATTCGCCCGACAACGAAATCATCGCGTTGGCTACGCGCAACCTGTTCCTCTCCTGGTTTTTGCCCAAATCCCTCCGCTGGGTCGGCGCGCCGTTCATCCACGCTCTGCTCGACGACCGGCTCCTGGGTGCCGTGGGCCTGAAACCCGCCCCGCGCTGGTTGCAGGTCGTGGTACGCGCGGCAGTTCGGTGGCGCGGCCGGCTGGAAGGCCTGTTGCCCCCGCGCCGCAAGCCGCGTTTGCTGACCCAAATCCGCGCCCGCACGTACCCGGACGGGTATGCGATTTCGGAATTGGGGGCGGTACGGTAGATTGCCTGCCCTCTACGTTTGCGCTACTGCCGGGCGTGATGCCCTCCGTGATAACAATGGCAACGCGGACGACACGGACTTTGCGGATCGACGCGGATTTTGCCGAGCGTGACTGCCGAGCGTGATAACAATGGCAACGCGGACGACGCGGACTTTGCGGATCGACGCGGATTTTGCCGAGCGTGACTGCCGAGCGTGATAACAATGGCAACACGGACGACGCGGACTTTGCGGATCGACGCGGACTTTGCCGAGCGTGATTTCCTTCTCTCATTATTCCTGCGTCGGGCAAATCACGGCGGGCATCACGCTCGGCAAATCCGCGTCGATCCGCAAAGTCCGTGTCGTCCGCGTTGCCATTGTTATCACGCTCGGCGGTCACAGAGGATATCACGCTCGGCAGTCGGGAGGATATCATGCCCTTGCTGTCCAGCGTCTCCAGATGTGCAGACGAATATTCAGCGGACTTTACCCGCCCCTGCCAAACTACCCTTACTTTAGCCCCATAAATAAGTCATCCCGTAATCTGAAAAGTATGTCTTTTACCAGCCAAATCCTTGCCACCCTGCTATGCACCGCTATCAGTCTGGCGCCCATGGGGCTCGCGGCCCAGTGCCCGCTCACCGTCAATGCGGGCCCCGATAAATTTGTATGCGCCATCGGCGGCACGGTCGAACTGGAAGGCAGCATCTCCGGACCCGATATCGGCTTCCGGTGGACGCCCGCCACCGGGCTGGACAACGCCGGAATACTCAACCCCACGGCCACCGTCAGCAGCATGGTCACCTACACCCTCACGGGTGCGGCGGCGGACCCCTCGGCGCCCAACCTGGTGAACAACCCCGGTTTTGAATCGGGCAACACCGGTTTCACCAGCGGTTATGCCTATAATCCCACCCCCATCACCCCCGGCACCTACGTCCTCACCACGTCGCCGGCGCTCGTATTGGCCAGTTTTCCGCCCTGCGACGACCACACCTACGGCGACGGCACGGGCTTTATGATGCTCTGCAATGGAAACGGCGGACCCAGCACCCAGGTCTGGTGCCAGACGATTCCCGTCATGCCCAACAGTTGGTACCTCCTGAGCGCCTGGGTGATGAGTTCGCCCATTTCACCGCCCATTATGCAGTTCAAGGTGAACGGCGCCAACGTCGGAGACCCCTTCAGCGCGTCCTCCGGCGGCTGTGTCTGGCAGGAATTTACCGCCACCTGGTACTCCGGGACGGCCACCAGCGCCAACTATTGTATTTTCGACCTCAACGGCAGCGGCAACGGCCTTTTCGGCGACGACTTTGCGCTCGACGATGTTTTTATGGCCAAAGCCTGTTCCGTCTCCGACCAGGTGAAAGTATCCGTCGCCCCGGTAACTGCCGTGGTGCCGGCCACCGCCACTTTGCCTTGCAGCGCCGCCCAAACGGGCATCGTGCTCAACGGCAACGGCTCCTCCTCCGGGCCCGGTTATAGTTACAACTGGGACGGCCCCGGCATCGTGTCGGGCGGCAACACGCTCACGCCCACCGTCAACGAACCCGGCGCCTACACCCTCACCGTATCTTTCGACACCGGCGACGGTATTTGTACCAAAGAAGCCACCATCCAGGTGCTGCCCGATCCGCTCCAGGTAACTGCTGCCGCCGCTGCCGGGAGCCTGATCAACTGCGCCAACCCCAACGTCATGCTCAACGGGGCGGGCTCTTCCGTCGGCGGCTTTGTCACTTACAACTGGCAGCCGGCCGCCGGTATCGTGTCCGGCAACGGCACCCTGTTTCCGGTCGTCAATCAGCCGGGCCAGTACACCCTGCTCGTCACCCACAGTGTAAGCGGCTGCACGGCAACGGCCGAGGTGGTCGTGAACCAAAACACCATACCGCCCGCCGCCGCGGCCGCCGCGCCGGGCGCCCTCCCTTGCATCGCGGGTACGCTAACCCTGAGCGGCGCCGGCAGCGCCGCCGGCAGCAACATCCTGTACCAATGGGCCGGCCCGGGCATCGTGTCGGGCGGCACTTCTTTAAATAATTGCGTCGTCAACACTCCCGGCGCGTATATCCTCACCGTCACCAATACTGTGAACGGTTGCACGGCTACGGCTACGGCAAACGTGATCCAGGGCGGCACGCCGCCGGTAGTTATGGCCGCCGCCAATGCCCCGGGCGCGCTGAACTGCGTCACGCCGGTACTCATCCTCAACAGCGCGGGTAGCAGTAACGACTCCACGTTTACCTTCCTTTGGTCGACCGCCAACGGCCATTTCACCGGCCCCGTCAACGGCCAAACGGCCGCAGTCGACTCCGTGGGCACGTACATTTTAACCATCACCAATACGGTCAACGGCTGCACGGCCACCGACACCGTCCAGGTGGCCGGCCTGTTCACGCCCCCGGCCCTGACCGTCAATTTGCCGGCGCCCCCGATCACCTGCGCCACAGATTCCGTACAAATCGACGCCTCTGCCTCGGCGGCCGGACCGGGTATCCTGGTACACTGGACGACCTCGAACGGTCAAATCCTGTCCGGCGATACCACGTTAACCCCTTGGGTGGGCGCAGCCGGCGCCTATACGCTTTTGCTCACCGACACCACCAACGGCTGCACCGCCTCCGCCACCGTACCGGTATTGGCCGACACCGTGGCGCCCTTAGCCATGGCCGCCGCCAATGCGCCGGGCGTGCTGAACTGCGTCACGGCGAGCCTGACCCTCAACAGCGCGGGTAGCAGCACCGATTCCACCGTTATATTCGGGTGGACGACCGCCGACGGCCATTTCACCGGCACCGTCAACGGTCAAACAGCCACCGTCGATTCCGTGGGTACGTATATTTTAACCCTCACGAATACGGCCAACGGCTGCACCGCCTCCGCCGCTGTCACCGTACAGGCCGATACCCTGGCGCCAATAGCCGCCATTGCCGCCGCCGCCCCCGGCGTACTGAACTGCGCCACAGCCCTGCTCACCCTCAACAGCGGTACCAACACCCCCTTGTTTACCTACGACTGGACGACTGCCGGCGGCCATTTTGCCGGACCGGTGAACGAACCGGCGGCAACGGTGGATTCGGCAGGCCTGTACGTGCTCACCATCGCCAACCCGCAAAACGGCTGTACGGCAACGGCCGCAATTTCAATATTGCAACACGCCAATGTGGGCATTTTGCCCACGGCACAAATAAACCTGACTTGTTTCGAAGCCGGCGACGGGTCGATTGCCGTGACGGCCATGGGTGGCGACAGCACGTACACCTACGCCTGGACCAACGGCGCCGGCACACCCGCTATCAACAACCTGGCTGCCGGAACCTATACGCTGACGGTCACCGACGGCGAAAACTGTTCCGCTACGGCCGGTTTTACGCTCTCGCAACCTGCCGAATTGCTCGCCCAGGCCGTGGCAACGCCGCCCAGCGCCACGGGCGCCAGTGACGGAACCGCCGGCGCGAGCCCCGTTGGCGGTACCGGCCCCTATACGTTTCTTTGGAATACCGGGGCAAACACGCAGCTGATCACCGGCCTGGTGGCGGGTTTGTACACCGTCACCGTCACGGATGCCAACGGCTGTAGTGCCGTGCAAACCGTCCAGGTTTGGGAAGGCGATTGTGTTGTATCGGCTTTGATGTCACCCGTTAACCCCGGTTGCGCGGGTTCGGCCGACGGCCAGGCCTCCGTGACGCTTGCGGGTGGCCTCCCGCCGTATGTTTATACCTGGACTTCGGGCGGTACGGGCGCGTTGGAAACAGGTTTGCCGGCCGGCACGCACACCGTAACGGTCACGGACTTCAACGGTTGCCAGGTGACGGCATCCGTGGTGTTGACCGATCCGCCGGCCCTCGTACTGACCGTGATGGCAGTGGAGCCGACGAGTTGCCCGGGGCTGCCCGGCGGCTCGGCCACGGTGGCCGGCAGCGGCGGTACCGGAGCGGTCGGGATATCCTGGAGCAACGGCCAGTCCGGCCCCACTGCCGGCGGACTCCCGGACGGGGTCTATATCGCCACTGCCACCGACGCCAACGGCTGTACCGATACCAGTGCGGTCACCATAGAAGCCATAGACCTGGAAGCGCCTGTTATTCAGGCCGGCGCCACCACCGTGCCGTTGGGCCCATCCGGTTCGGTCACGCTGACCCTGGTCAATCTCGGTGCTATCGCCGGCGACAATTGCGCCCTGGCCGCCGTTCAAATCGTACCCGACGAATTCGATTGCAGCGATATAGGGATACAACAAGTGACCCTGACGGCAAGCGACGTTTCGGGCAACAGCACTTTGGTAACCATCGCGGTGACTATCGTGGATAACATTCCGCCTACGCTCGACTGCCCGCCCAGCGTGACCCGTTGTTTTAGCGACAATATCGTGGAGCACATTGCCCCGGTAGCCACCGACAACTGCCTCAGTCTGGGCGGGCAGTTTGCTCTGACCGAAGGATTGCCCAGCGGTTCGGAATTTCCGGTGGGCACGACCACCAACACTTACACGTTCACCGATGCCCAGGGCAACGCCGGCTCCTGTTCGTTCCAGGTCGAGATATTCACGCCGCTCAGCGTGGCGCCCGATTCGATCATCCACGACATCGGCAACCAAAAAACCGGCGGTGTGCTTGTGACCGTCGGCGGCAGCCAACCGGGGTACACGTATCAATGGACTTCCGGCGGCCAAACCCTGGCCGATACCGAGGATTTGACCGGCGTCGGCATGGGCGCATACACGTTGTTGGTGACCGATGCCGCGGGCTGCACCGCAGAAGCCGGGCCTTTTGAAGTGAGTAACCTGACAGATACAGACAGCCCGGACTGGACCGATAGGGTAGGGGTTTTTCCCAATCCGACTACCGGCAAACTGTTCGTGTTGTTCCCGCCCGAAATGGCCGGCGCCGAAATAGATGTTGTGGTGTACGACGCTACCGGACGCCTGGTATTGAGCCGATATTTCGCCGGCCAAAGCCAGATGATGCTCGATCTGGACCGGTTTGCCGACGGACTGTACACCCTGGCTATCCGGGCAGCGGGGCGGTGGGGCGTATGGAAAATTGCGGTGATGCGGTAGGGAGGATTGGCAAAAAAGAAATAGGGTTTTGTTGGGCGTGACTGCCGGGCGTAGGAATAATGGGAACGCTGACGACGCGGACCTTGCGGACTGTCGCGGATTTTCCCGGCGTGATTTTCCGAGCGTGACTGCCGGGCGTAGGAATAATGGGAACGCTGACGACGCGGACCTTGCGGACTGTCGCGGATTTTCCCGGCGTGATGTCCACTGCGATTTGCCGAAGGTGACTGCCGAGCGTGACTGCCGAGTGTGATAACAATGGCAACACGGATAGTGCAGATTTTGTGGATTTTATAGATTTTTGAACCTTTATTATTTCACCTTAAAAACGCTGAACCATGTTACTGCACAAGGAAATGACCGATGAGATTTTAAACGCTTTCTATGAGGTTTATAAGGAATTGGGGTATGGTTTTTTAGAAAAGGTATATCAGAATGCCCTGTATTTCGAGTTGAAAGAACGGGGATTTAATGTTGTAGCGCAAAGGCGTTGCGCAGTATCGTATAAAGGCAGGGAAGTTGGGGAATATTTCTCCGATATCATCGTCAATGATATTATTATCCTGGAATTAAAAGCCTGTGAGGCCATCTTGGAAGAGCATATACTACAATTACAAAACTACCTGAAAGCCAGCGATATTGAAGTAGGTTTTGTCCTAAATTTTGGAAAAGAGCCCGAATTCTCCAGAAAAGTGTTCTCTAACGATCGGAGAAATCTGAAAAAATAAAAAAATCCGCGTCGTCAGCGTTCCCATTGTTATCACGCTCGGCAGTCACATCCGGCAGTTACGTTCGGCAAATCGCAGTGGACATCACGTCGGGAAAATCCGCGACAGTCCGCAAGGTCCGCGTCGTCAGCGTTCCCATTGTTATCACGCCCGGCAGTCACGCCCGGCAGTCACGTTCGGAAAACAAGTCGTCAGCGTTCCCAACATGAAATATTTGGAAGAAAATGGAAAGAAGAAGGCAGGGAAGAAACAACTCAGGCCTTTACGATCCGAATGCTTCAAAGGTTTCCGGACTGGAGCGATGCTGAGATTGCAGAACTCGTCGGCGTTACCCCGGTGTTTATTGAGGAAGTGCGCCATAATTTGGCAAAAAAGAAATAGCGCTTGGTGGACCGTGATTTGCCGGGCGTAATAACAATGGCAATTGCCTATCCCCACCCCTTTATAAGCGCCGGCAAACGCCATACATTCGACATTCGCCGAAAATGCCAGGGCGGCTGCAACTGACTTCCGGGGCTTTGTCGTAATTTTGTTCCATGCAGCGAAAACGATACGGTATCTCCGGCTTTATGACCGACAATGGTCTGCTCTGGCGATTGCCTTTGCTGGGGTTGTTGTTGATTGGATCGCTGCTCCCCGCTCAACAGCCGGAGCAACTGAATCAGTTATACGAAACTCTTACCCGCGAATTTTTAACGGCGCCGCTGCCCAAGCCGCCATCCTGCTCCCCCGCCCAATTCCACGAGATGGGCGGCCACCGGCCGGATATGAAAACAAGGCTCGAAGAGGTGGCTTATTTGCGTGAAAACGGCGCCGTCGATTGCGCCTTCCGGCTACTGGAATCCCTGAAAAAACAGGCTGTTGAGCGCGAGACGGATCAAATACAATGGTTAAACGAACTGGCGCATACCCTCACCCGTTCCGAACAGATCGACTCCGCCATTGCCGTTTCCCGGCAATTGAGCGCTTTAGCAGAACGTCATCCCCAATTTCAGGGGCAGGCCTGGCTGACCCAGGCGGAGGCCCTGCATGCCAAAAGGCAGCTGGGTGAAACCCAGCGCCTGGCGGAAAAAGCCCTGGCCTATGCGCGCAATTCCGGGGATAAACGTTTGGAAGCGCGGGCATTAGGTGTGATCGGCAGTGTCTCCCGGGATATTTACATGACCCGCCCGGACAAAAGTGTGCCACCGTTGCTGGAAGCCATCAAGATTGCAAAAACATTGCGCGACACGGACCTTGTGGTGCGCGGGTTAACCGGGGTCAGTCTGCACTATGTAGACTCCGACGCGGAAAAGTCGTTCGGTTACCTGAAACAAGCCGTTGAATTGCTACAACCAAACAGTACACCCGGAAGCCAATTTTCCGTATTCCGGACCCTGAGTTATTTTTTTCAACTCACAGCCGACTACGAGCGTAGCAATCGTTTGTTCGGGCGCGCTGTGGAAATTGCTAAATACCTCGGCCGGCGTTCCAGTGTACAAAACGATTATGAACAAATGTCGGGCAATTATATGGCACTCGGCGATGCCGCCAACGCACAGGCTTGTCTCGATTCAGCCTACCAATATTGCAATTTTCAGCGCGAACTGGGCTATTTCTACCGCAGTTTTGCGGAAGTTGCCGCCATGCGGGGCGATGCGCCGTTGGCCCTCGACTGGTACCGGAAAGCCTTTGAAGAACAGGTGAAAGGTTACAACAATCGCAACACCCAGCAGCTTACCGAATGGGAAACCCGCTTTCGTACCCACGAGAAAGAAATTCAACTGGAGGATCAAAAACGGCAGCGCTGGCTGTTGTTTGGTTTAGTGGTTGCACTGTCGCTCTTGTTTGCCGGGGCAGTAATCGCCTTTTTACAGCAAAAAAGGAGCCGGCGGATACTGGCACGTCAAAACGTTATCATCGAAAAACAGGCCGCCGAATTGCGCCGCCTCGACGAATCCAAATCGCGTTTTTTCGCCAATGTCAGCCACGAATTGCGCACCCCGCTCACCCTGATGCTCGGCCCCCTGGGATCTATGCTGAAAGGAAACCGTCTGGATGACCGAGATGTCGTGTTGGCCCAGGCTGCCCGCCAACACAGTAAACAATTGCTGAACCTCGTCAATGAAATACTCGATCTGAGCAAAATAGAGTCGGGTAAGATGCAGTTGCAGGAAACCACAGTGTCGCTCCAGCCTTTTTTGCGCCGCTTAGTCAGTGCGTTCGAAAGCCATGCCGAACGACTGGGCATCCGGTTCGTGTTTGAATACCGCGTACCGGAGCGGCTCCGGCTCCAACTGGATGAAGACAAATGGCAAAAAGTAGTGAACAACCTGTTGTCCAATGCCCTGAAGTTTACGCCGCCCAACGCCGGAGGCGTCGTCCGCGTTCAGGTAGTGGAGGCTGACAATCATATCCGGTTTAGCGTACATGATACCGGCCGGGGCATTCATCCCGACGATCTGCCGCACGTTTTCGACCGGTTTTACCAAACCGGGCAGGCCGATGCGCCAGTTGAAGGCGGTACCGGTATCGGTCTGGCGCTCTGTCGCGAATTTGCCGAACTGATGCAGGGTAAAATCTGGGCGGAAAGCACCCTGGGTAAAGGAAGTAGCTTCTATTTTGAGGCGCCGAAAAAGGAGGTGCTCGGTGTGGCAAATGATGAATTGCAGATGATGGAAGTTGAATCGGGACAGAAAAATGATGAATCAGCGCTGCGGGATGCGAATCGGAGCATAACTCAGTCCGGATTTAGCACACCACATTTGCCAACCGTTCTTTTGGTGGAAGACAACGAGAGTTTAAGGGATTATGTAAAATTGATCCTATCCGGAAAATATAACATTGTTACCGCTGAAAACGGACAAGTCGCCTTATCCGTAATGGATGATGCACCGGCAGCGGGAAGTGAAAATACGCATCATAGGGTAAGGCCGGATTTAATTATTTCCGATGTGATGATGCCGGTAATGGATGGATTTCAGTTGGTGGAAAAACTAAAATCCGACGACCGTTGGCGGCATATCCCCGTCGTGATGCTCACAGCCCGGGCGGATTTGCGCGACAAACTCAAAGCGCTCCGCATCGGAGTCGACGATTATTTGTTAAAACCCTTTGAAGAGGAGGAGTTGTTTGCCCGGGTCGAAAATTTGCTCAAAAATGCCCGTGCCCGGTTGGTGGCAACCATAAATCCGACAGGCGAGCCGGCGTTGCCTGGCGAGCGGCTACCTGCAATTTCAGATCGAAAATCAACCCCCAGGGCTAACGGAAATGCGAATTTGGACACCGTAACGCCGGCGTCACTACCGGCTCCCAATGATTCGGCGCAAACATCTGCCGCCCGTACACTGCATCTTTCTCCGGAAGAAACGGCCTGGTTGGAAGAACTGGAGAAAGCGGTGGAGCGGGAAGCCGGCAACTCCCGTTTCAATGCCGAGGCGCTGGCTGAAGCGATGTTTATGAGCCGCACCAAACTTTTCCAGCAAGTCAAACACCTGACGGGTATGACACCGAACGAATATGTACTCGAAGTGCGCTTTCGTACAGCCCGCGCCCTGCTTGAGAATCGTAGTGCCGGTTCCGTAAAATCCGTCGCCGGATCGGTCGGTTTTCGCGACGTCGAATATTTTAGTAAACAATTCCGCGCGCGTTTCGGAAAAGCGCCGTCGGAGTATCTTTCCTCCTGAAATAGATTTCTTTTCCCCTTTTGTACGATTTTCCGGGTTGTTCTGTACGATTTTCCGGGTGGCCGTATGATTGTCAGGGTTGGTGCGGACGATACGCACTGCTACCTTTGTGGCATTCAAGCGCGCTATTAAAACAGTAGCATTGAAATTGGCTGTCGGTCCCCCCTCTGTCCGATTGGCCTCATCAACAGCTTGATCCTCCGATTACTTCCAGTATTATGGATGCCGGCGCCTGAGTTGGCGCCGTGCGCATTCCAGTTCCATCTGCCGATTATTGCTCTTGCTGCCCATGGCTGCAGGTAATTTGTAGTGTCCTGCACTGCTCTAAAAATGATTAATTGGTTATTATTCTTACTTATGAAGACTTTCTTACCCTGCTTGTCTGCTGCGCTCTATCCAGCCGTTCAACATTACATTTCCCTGGCCAACTGCCGGATAAAAGTTGTTCAAAGATTGGACGTGCTATTTTCCGGTCTGAGTGCCGGCCTCGTAAAAAGGACTATACCGCTGTTGGTGATCATGGGATTAACCTGCGTGCAACTGGGCGCTCAAAACAACGCACAGCGCGAGGCGGACCGGAAGGCTTATGAAACGACCGTGATCAATAGCTACGACAGCGCGGCGTTTTTCGACATCCCCTGGCTGGTATTGTTTAACGACGGCAGGCTGAGCTTTCAGGCCGTGGAAACCCTGTTTAATAAAAAAAGGGGCAACATGAATTTAAGGGAGGTAGACAGAAAGTTATTCAATAAGTGGATATTGTACCGCGATATGTCGCTTTCCGGTCAAAAAAGCGACGGTTCGTTCCGGTATCCGGATGACGATATAAAAGACTTGAAAAAGAAAAAGGGCGACGCGAAGGATAATCTGCTGCCGAGTTCCAATTTTACTTATATCGGCCAGACGAGTTCGGTATTTAATACCAATAACGGCCGGATAGAACGGGTGAATTTTCACCCGACCAATACCAATATCATCTGGGCCAGCGCGCCCGAAGGCGGCTTATGGCGGTCGACGGACGCCGGAGACAACTGGACCCTGATGAGCGATTTTTGGGACCACCTGAGCGTCGGCGACCTGGTGTACAACACAAATAACCCGGATACGCTGTACGTGGCCACCGATGACCACGACAGCTGGTTCAATGCAAACCGCGGGGTATTGCGTTCCGACGACGGCGGCGCCACCTGGAATATTGTAGGCCTGCCATACAGTATGGCCCAGGATATGTATAAACTGATGATGCACCCGGATGGCCGAACCCTCTTCGCCTGCACCAATCAGGGGCTTTTCAAATCGACCGACCACGGTGTTACCTGGGTAAAAAATACCGCCCTGCCTTCCAATACGGCTGTTAACGATCTTGAATTCAAACCTGGCAATACCCAAGTGATGTACGTCACGGCCCGGGGCGGCGGCTCACCCAACTACGGGTACTTTTTCGTATCGACCGACGGCGGGGCGACTTTTACCCAAAAAACGGCGCCCATGGACAGTAAAGGGCGTACGACACAGGTGTGCGTGTCGCCGGATGACCCCAATATCGCTTATATCGGGATTTACCCGGAACCGCCCTCCTATACCACACAGGGCGCCATGATCATGAAGTATCAATTTGATACCGATAACCTGACCATTGTGACGGACGTTGACTACGTGTTTCCTAACATTTGGGTAGGCGGCAACTGGGATTTTCGCATTGAAGTAGATCCCGCAAATGCCGATCACCTGGTGTACGGCTGTGTTTTAAATTACGAAAGTATGAATGGCGGCGCCACCTGGACTTATGTACCCGCGCTTCATGCCGACGTACACGATATCAAATGGCAGGCCGGTACCAACCGGTGGTGGATTGCAGACGACGGCGGTTTGGGTTTCAGTACCAATGGTGGTACCAGCTGGACCACCATAGAGAACCTCCCGGTCATGCAATGGTACAGTGTCCAATCATCTCGTATGGGCGAATATAAAATACTTGGCGCCCAGGATGCCGGCGTACACATGGATATGGATGGCGCCTGGTTCCTGCCGATGGGGGGCGACGGCCTCGAGGTGAAAGTGGACCCCGTTGACAGCAACACACTCTACGGCTCCGTCCAAACTGGCCTGAGCATGAGGCGGATACAATATTATCCGCCAACCCAGTCCGTGTCGCATAACGAGATCATGAACCTCGACAAAGGCGGCGGTGAGGAGGCGACCTGGCGCCAGGAAATCCTGATCGACGCGGCCGACCGGAATACACTCTTCACCAACTACCGGGATATTTTTAAATCGACCGATCATGGCAGTACCTGGGTAAACATCACCAACGGTACGCTGGGCAACGGCCAGACGAACATAAATTTTATCGTCCAGTCCAAATCCGACCCTAATGTGCTGGTAACCGGCTGGTATCCGACCCTGAAACGGAGTACGGACGGCGGCCAAACCTGGGCCTCGGTAACTTATCCCCCGGGGATGTATATCAGCGACCAGAACTCCCTGGTCATCAAACCCACCGACCCCAATACCATGTGGGCCTGCGGCTCGGGGCAGGTGAAGAAAACGACGGACGGTGGCATGACCTGGACGAGCTACACGGGCTCCATACCTTCGGCGGCAGGGGTATATAACATTGCTTATCAGGAAGGCACGGCCGACGGCCTGTATGTCGGCGGTCTCCTGGGCAATGTGTATTACCGCGACAATAACACGGGCGATTGGGTGTTGCATAACAATAACCTGCCCAAGGTACGGGTACAGGAAATCGAAGTGTTGCCCCATGCCGGCACACTCCGGGTAGCCACCTGGGGGCGCGGCGTATGGGAAAGCCCCCTGCACACGGCCTCTTCCGGCCTTTGTGTGGAACCGGTACCGCCGGCCATCAGCGTGCAGCAGTGTGGGAATACGGCCACATTGACTATCCCGGCTGCGCCGTCGGGTTACAATATTGTGTGGTACAAGGAAGATGTATTGCTGAACGGCGAAACCGGAACAACTTTGCCGGCAACAATAGCCGGGAAATACCGTGCCCGCTACCTGCAAAACCCGGGTACCTGCCATAGTTATTTCAGCGACCCTGTTTTTATCGAATTCAACGCTACACCTGCTATTTTGTCCGGAAAAGGGCTTGATTTCGACGGTGTAGATGATTATGTTCAGCTACCGGCCAACCAAATAGACCTGAGGGGGAAATCATTTACTGTGGAGTTTTGGGCCAAACGCCCGACTTTGGGCGGCTGGGACATGATGCTCGATATGGGCAGCAGCGCCAACAATAACCGGCTGCATATCGGATTCCGGGGCAGCGATGAATTCACCTTTGCATTTTACGGAAACGACCTCAACGCAGCCTCAGGATACACCGATACGGATTGGCATCACTGGGCTTGCGTCTATGATAAATCTATTTCCGCGCCCAACCATAACCGCTTTATCTATCGCGACGGGGTTCTGGTGGCCAGCGACCGCCCAAGCAGCGATTTCAACGGGATCGGTACCCTGGAACTCGGACGTGCATTCGGCGCCAATTACTTCGCCGGCGTCATGGATGAGATACGGATATGGTCGGCGGCCAGAACACAGACCCAGCTGAAAAACCAAATGTTTTGTACGCTGGACTGTTATCCCTCGGAACTGGCCCTTTATTTCCCTGTTGATGAAGGCACGGCCAATGGAACTAATACGGCGCTTATCGGGCTGAAAGACTACAGCTCCTACGCGCGATTCGATACCCTGCGGAATTTCACCCTGAATGGGCCGGTTTCAAACATTGTGACCGGCATCACCAAATTGTTATTCCAGGACGTAGATGAGGACGGATACGGCGACCCGGCAATGCCCATCACCTCCTGCCCTACCCAGAATTATTCCTTCCTGGCAGGCGACTGCAACGACAACAACGCCGGCATCAATCCGTATGCCGCGGAAATTTGCGGCAACAGCACGGACGACGATTGCGATGGCAATACCGACTCCGAAGTCAATAAAGCCCTGCATTTCAATGGTACGGGGCACAATGTGTCAATACCGAACATACCCTACGAAGAGTTTTTTACCGTGGAAGCCTGGGTGAAACCCTCCAGTGTGGCTGGATGGCATTATCGTATCTTCGAATGGGCCGGAAAATCCAGTCTTGCCCTCTACGATAACAAGTTTGCCTGGGACGAAAATGGCATCGGCAGCTTGGGCGGCCCCAATCTGGCAGATGGCCAGTGGCACCATATTGCCCTGGTACACAACGGATATACCGGTAACAACATCATCGGCTATGTGGACGGCGTACAAGTGCTTTCCACTTCGGTGGCATTCAATGCCACGACAAACGCCACGACGAATATCGGGCGCAATTTCACCGGCGGGCTCGATGACGTGCGGTATTGGAATACGGCCCTTACCCAGGCCCAAATACAGGCGCGCATGAACCTGCGCCTCGACGGCAATGAAACCAACCTGGTTCGGTATTATACCTTCAATCACGGCCAACCGGAACAAACCAATACCTACATCACCTCGGCCATAGACAAGACCGCCAACGCCGCCCACGGCGCCTTGAGCGGATTCGCGCTTGCCACTGGCGCTACCTCCAATTGGGTGACAGGGAAACCCTACCCGGCGCTGTACGCGGATGTGGACAACGACGGCTTCGGTGGGCTGACTTCCTGGACCTGCGGTAGCATGACGGGTTTTAAAACGAATAATATCGACTGCAACGACAACAACGCCAACATCAATCCGTATGCCGCGGAAATTTGTGGTAACAGCACGGACGACGACTGCGATGGCAATACCGACTCCGAAGTCAATAAAGCCCTGCATTTCAATGGTTCGGGGCACAATATTTCTATCCCGAACAAACCGTATGCGGAATTTTTTACCGTGGAAGCCTGGGTGAAACCTTCCAGCGTTGCCGGATGGAACTATCGTATCTTTGAATGGGCCGGAAAAGCTAGTCTGGCCCTTTACGACAACAAAATCGCCTGGGATGAAAATGGCGCCGGCAACCTGAGCGGCCCCAATTTGGCTGATGGCCAGTGGCACCACATCGCCATGGTTCATAATGGCTATACCGGCACAAACCTTTTCGGTTACGTGGATGGCGAACTGGTGCTTTCCACTTCGCGGGCGTTCAACGCTACGGCAAACACCACGACGAATATCGGCCGCAATTTCAGCGGCGCGATCGATGACGTGCGCTATTGGGATGTAGTGCTTACGCAAGCGCAAATCCTGGAACGTATGAACCGTCGCCTGGACGGCAATGAAGCCAACCTCGCCCGTTATTATTCCTTCGACCACGGCAAACCCGGGCAAAATAACCCGGGTATAACCACTGCAAAAGATTTTACCACGAATGCCGCCCACGGTACCCTGAGCGGCTTTGCGCTCACGGGCGCCATCTCCAACTGGGTGACCGGCAAATCGTACCCCACCCTCTATGCCGATGCCGACGGCGACGGCTTCGGCGGCAGCGCCACCTGGAGTTGCGGCAGCATGATGGGATTTAAAACCCATAACCTGGACTGTAACGACGCTAGCAGCTCGATTAAACCCGGCGCAACCGATATTTGCGGAAATGCGACCGATGAAAACTGCAACGGCGTTTCGGATGATAATACCCTTTCCCTCCACTTCGACGGTACAAACGACAAGGTGGACCTGAGTACGAGCCTGGGTAATTTCGGCACCGGCGATTTCACCATAGAGGGCCGTTTCAAAACTACGGCAACAAGCAGGTTTCTGATTTCAAAACGCGCGACCTGCGGTTGCGACAACTTTTTTAATGTAAAGGTTAACAACAGCGGTTTATTGGCTTTTGAATTGTATGAAAACGCCTCATGCGGAAATGGTGGAGAATATGCCAGTACTACTGCGGTTAATAACGGCGCCTGGCACCATTTCGCCGTCACCCGGAAAGCAGGATACCTGCGCATATACGTAGATGGAAACCTGGAAAATACCGTTTTCCGCAATACCAACCTGAATAATGCCGCGATGTTGTCTTTGGCCGACAACCCCTGCGCCAACCGCTTCTCCGGTGAAATGGATGAAGTCCGGTTCTGGAATATTGCGCGTACCCAGGAGGAAATCAATACCTTCAAAAACGCCGGCCTGCCGGCCTCGGTATCCGGCTTGTTGGCCAATTACGATTTCAATAACCCGGCAGCTATTCCCGGCGAAAATAATAGCGGAAAAACGACACTCGACGACCGTACCGCCAATAACTATGACGGCACGCTCGTAAACTTCACCCTGAACAACTCCGCCAGCAACTGGTTGGGCAATCCGGGAACAACCACAACCTTCTATGCTGACACCGACGGCGATGGTTATGGCAATGCAGCCGCTACAACACAGGCATGTAGCGCACCCTCGGGCTACGTGGCCAACAACACGGACTGCAACGACAACAACAACGCGGTTTACCCCGGCGCAACAGAAATATGCGGAAACAGTATCGATGACGATTGCGACGGCCAGACGGACGAAAACTGCGGCGACGTTGACAACGACGGCTTCACCACCGCCCAAGGCGACTGCAACGACAGCAACAATACAATCTACCCCGGCGCCACGGAAGTGTGCAACGGCATGGACGACGACTGCGACGGCATGACCGACGAAGGCGTGCAAATGACCTTCTACGCCGACGCCGACGAAGATGGCTTCGGCGACGCGGCCGTGACGACCCAGGCGTGCAGCGCACCCTCGGGCTATGTGGCCAACAACACGGACTGCAACGACAGCAACAATACGATCTACCCCGGCGCAACAGAAACGTGCAACGGTGTGGACGACGACTGCGACGGCACAACGGACGAGGGCTGTGGTACCGCACCGGAAATAGATGTGCTTGGTGGTAACAGCCAGAGTATTCCAGACGGTGATCAGTCACCTTCCACTGCGGATGATACGGATTTTGGCGACGTTGCCGAAAATAGCGCTGCCCTGACGCATACATTTACCATTCAAAATACAGGCTCTTCGGATCTGATAATTACTTCTATCGTATTAAGTGGTACACATCAGGCTGACTTTACCTTAGGCGATTTGACGCCGGCAAGCCCCATCCCAGCCAATATGAGCGCTACCTTTACGGTGACTTTCGATCCCTCGGGTGTGGGACTACGTACGGCGACTCTTACCATAGAAAACAACGATAGCGACGAGGGCACCTATAATTTTGATCTGCAGGGCAATGGAACCGGCTGCCCGGTTTTCACCGATTGCCCAACCAGCCCCATAACGGTCAATACAAGCAATGGGCAATGCTCCGCCCCGGTAACCTATACGGCGACCGCTACCGGTACGCCCGCGCCGGATATAAATTATGAGTTCAACGGCGCTACTACAGGCAGCGGCAGCGGCACAGGCAGCGGTTCGACTTTCAACAAGGGTAACACATCGGTAACCGTGACGGCTTCAAATACCTGTGAACAGGAAGCCACGTGTTCGTTCACGGTAACGGTATCAGACAACGAGCCGCCTACCATTACTTGCCAGCCCCCGGTGACCATCAATGCCAGCGCCGGGCTTTGTACCGGCACCACCTCGCTGCTGACGCCTACCGTCACTGACAATTGCTCCAGCATCGATAACGCGCTGAGTTTTGACGGCAACAATGATGTAGTGAAGGTTGCCGACAACAACTTGCTCGATCTGAACTTTCCCCTGACGATTGAGGCCTGGTTTTATCAAACCGGCGTCGCTTTCGCAAATATTGTTGTGGACAAACGCACAGCCAACGATGCCAACCTCGGCTATGGAATATGGTTGAATGATGCGAAACCGGCATTTTATTTAGACAACAATGGTAACGCCGGGGGCGGGCATGTGATCCACGTTTCGCCGAATACCCTGAGTACCAACACCTGGCACCACATGGCGGCGGTATACGACGGGGCAAGGGTGAAAATTTACACAGACGGTGTTTTGACCTACAACCAGGCTGAAACCAACGCCATCACTCCGACAAACGAACCACTTTCTATTGGTGACCGAAATCAGGGCGGACAACCATTCGTAGGCAAGTTGAACGAGGTGCGTATTTGGAACGTCGCCCGTACACAGGCGGAAATTCAAGCAAATATGAATTTTGAATTAAACGCTCAAGCCGGCCTGGTGGCTGTTTACCATCTCAATGAAGGCCAGGCAGGCGACAACAATGCCTTAGTCACCGATGCACCTGATGTTTCGGGTCATAATTTGAACGGTACTTTGCACAATTTCGCACTGAGCGGGCCCACATCCAACTGGGTCAGCGGCCAATTGAATACCGGACCAGTGCCAACCAACAACGCCCCTGCCACCTTCCCGGCAGGCAATACCATCGTCACCTGGACAGCCACCGACGCTGCCGGCAATACGGCAAGTTGCCAGCAAACGGTAACGGTGACGGATAACCAGCCTCCAGTAGTGACTTGCCCCGGTGCCAGCGTCGTATCGTTCGGGCAGGCGACCAGCAATGCGGACGCTATTCCGGCCGGTGCGGTTTATCAATCGTTTACGCCGGACGTTTCCGGAAGCATCACGTCTATCGCTATTCAGTTAGTGGCCCCTGCTTCCAATTTGACCCTCCAGGTGCAAAGCGGTTCTACCTGCAACGGCACGGTGCTCGGCAGTAAAACTTTCAACGGCGTGGCGGGTTTACAAACCATTACCTTCAACACGCCGATTCCTGTAACGGGCGGCGTGCAGTACAATTTCGGCGTCATCGGGTCGCACCAAATTCGCTGGCATTCTGCGGGAACCTACCTTGGTGGCCGGTTTTACTTCGGCGGATGCCCGGGTAACCCGCAGTTTCCAAACGCCGATATCCTGTTTACCGTCAATATGACCACGGGGGCTCCGATCACGCTCAACACGGCGCCAGGGACTTGCACGGCCGATTATACGATCAACGACCCGGTGTCAGACAACTGTGCGGGCGCCACCTGGGGGGCTGCTTTTTCAGGGAATGCCAATGTGGCTCCCACTAATTTTTCAGGCATTCCCGACGGTTCGAACAGCAGTAGCCTGACTTTTGAAAAAGGCTCGATCACCGTGGTGCTGACGGCTACCGACAACAGCGGTAATACCGCCACTTGTTTGACCACCGTAACAGTTGAAGACAACCAGGCGCCCGATATTACCTGCCCCTCAAACCAGTCCATCCAGGTGGATGCCAACTGCGAGGGAACCCTGCTCAATTACACCGGCATGGCCAGCGGACTGTCCGATAATTGCACCGCCGTACCCTCCGTGGTGCAAAGCCCGGCGCCGGGCACTATGGTCAATACAAATACAACCGTGACCCTCACGGCTGTGGATGATCATGGAAATACCGGGACTTGTAGTTTTTCAGTGATCATAGAAGATAATGTCGCACCGACGATTGTTTGCCCCGGTGGCGGCCCGATGCTGCGTTTTACCGACGCGGGCACTTGCGCCTATGCAGTGCAGGGTACTGAATTTAACCCCGAATCATACGGCGACAACTGCACCGGCACAACGATTATTAATGACTATAACAACACAAACACCCTCGCCGGCGCAGGACTGCCGGTTGGCGCCACGACGATCGTATGGACCGTTTCGGACGGCCTCAATACCGCCACTTGTTCGATCGTGGTAAACGTGGAGACGGCGGAAATTGACGTGCTGGGTGCAAACATCGACATCGTCAACGGCGATGCTACGCCTTCGCCGGCCGATGGCACTGATTTTGGCTCCGTCTATCTGTCCAGCTTCTCCTCGAAATCATTCCGGATTGAAAACAACGGCGGCGCCGATCTGGTGCTGGCTGCTAACGCAATTTCACTCGGCGGGCTGCACCCCGGTTCTTTCTCGATCTCCGGTATTTCCCTGCCGGCGACCATCACGCCCGGGAATTCAACGACCTTCGATGTGGTGTTCTCCCCCACGACGAGCGGCCTGAAAAGCGCTACGGTCAATATTGCCAACAGCGATTGCGACGAAGGCGCTTACAACTTCGCCGTGCAGGGCACCGGCCAGGTTTGTTCCCCTTCCGTGCCCTCGGGTACGGTATTCCGCTGGACAAACGGCAGCGGCGACGGGCTGTGGAGCAACGCCAACAACTGGCTCAACGGCTCGAACCAACCCGGCGTGCCGACGGCGGGCAGCACCGCGTTTTTCTCCTGCCTCGGCGGCGAGGCAACGCTCGACATCAGCCCGAACATCGGCAGCCTCGTAATGGATGTCTCTTTCTCCAGCACCCTGCACCTCGGCAGCCAGACGTTGACTTTAACTTCCGCTTTGACAGTGCCGACTGCGAGCCAGTTGGACGCTGGGACGAGTTTGGTGAAATTCAACGGAAACGTCACCATCAACTCGGCGGCAAGCCTGTACGATGCTGAGTTTTTGGGCAATTCCGATTTCTATTTCCAATCGAATTTGAACGTGCTGGACTCGCTGACTTTGACTTCGGTCAACACTTTCAATGGCAACGCCAGCGGCAGGAAAGTAAACGTCGCGGGCGATGTGGTGAACAATGAC
>CAUJEY010000090.1 GCA_963169325.1 Bacteroidota bacterium | reverse complement strand
CGGAGGCGTTGGCCCAGGAAGAGCCGTCGCCGGTGCCGGCCGGGGCGGGTTTGACGTAGCGGATAGCGGCAAATGCCGGGATCGAAAACCAGCAGACCGTAAAAACAAGGGTCCACATTTTTGCCGTGGCGGTAAGGAGCGGGAAACTGCGCTGTGTCATTTTTGGTAGAATTTTCCGTGTGAAAAATAGTGGCCGTGCCACGGCACAAAAGTGCCGGCCCGCCCCACCGGAGCATTCCCATTTTTCTCTCAAAAGAGGTGGACGATTCTCTAATTTTGCTGAAAAAGCGGTGAAAATGTTCAGTTTTCCGTGCCCTCACGTACCGCACTGGGCGGCCGCCCAAATTCTTCGGTAAACACCCGGCTGAAATATTTGGGGTCGTTGAACCCCACTTCGAAGGCGATTTCGCCGATGGGCCTGCGGGTGGTTTGCAGCAATGCCTTTGCTTTTTGCAAACGGATCAGGCGGATAAATTGCACCGGCGCCAGGCTGGTGAGCGCGGTCAGTTTGCGGTGCAGGTTTTGGTAACTCATCGTCATGGCGCGGCTTAGTTCCTCCATGGAGAGTTCGGTGTTGCTGATGTTTTCTTCCACATACTGGCGTAGTTTTTGGACAAATGCATCTTCCGTTTCCAGCACCGGAAGGAATTCCGGCGCAACCGGCGTTGCCGCATTCGGAATGTCTGTCGCCGTTTGTGCGACCATCAGCGCCGCCCGCAGCCGCTCCTGCATGACCCGGCGCGATTGTAACAAATTGGCTACCGTCAGCATCAATTCTTCGCGGTGAAAAGGTTTGGCCAAATACACGTCGGCGCCGCGGCTCAACCCGGCAATGCGGCTTTCCACAGACGCTTTCGCCGTCAGCAACACTATGGGTATATGGCTGCTGCGCTCGTCGTTTTTTAGGGTCTGGCAGAGTTCAAAACCGTCTTTTTCCGGCATCATCACGTCGCTGATAATCAGGTCGGGCGTGTGTTCCAGGGCTTTTTCAATACCCGCCCGCCCGTTGTGGGCTTGCATTACCCGGTACTGATCCGACACGCAGGCTACGAGATACTGCCGCACGTCATCGTTGTCTTCCACGAGGAGCAAAGTCGGCTTTTCGCCGTCTTCAGCCGATTCCGTTATCCCCGTCGCAATATTCGTGCCCGGGGCAAAATCGAAATTCATGGCCGGTGTTTGTACTGCCGCGATGGTGTGTTCCGTGCGGACCGGCAACACAACCTCAAAACAGGTCCCGGCATCAATCCGGCTCTCCACCGAAATATCGCCCCCCATGAGTCGCGCCAGTTCCCGGGCCAGCGCCAGGCCGATACCGGTGCCTTCTCCTTTGCGCGTAGTGGAATCGCCCACCCGGTAAAAACGATCGAAAATACGTCCTAATTTTTCCGCCGGAATACCGATGCCGGTATCGCGCACGGTAATCTGGCAGGTTTCCTCTGTTCGGGACACTTGCAGGTAAACATGACCGCCTTCCGGCGTAAATTTCAGCGCGTTGGAAAGCAGGTTGAACAGGATCGCCTGCATTTTTTCCAGGTCAAAATCCATCAGGACCTCTTCATTTTCCGCTTCAAAATGCAATTGAATATTTCTCAGCGCTGAAAGCGACTGCAAGGACTCGACGACATAACGACTGAACGCTACCATGTCGGCCTGCTCTAATTGCAAAGTCAGTTTGCCCGATTCCAGTTTGGCGAGGTCCAGAATCTGGTTAATAAGGCGCAACAGGTTTTGGCCGCTTCTTTTGATCAAACCCAAACTATGAGCGATTTCGTTTTCCGTCAACCGTTTTCCATTATCCGTCATCCGTTCCGTCATACCCAGGATTACGGTCAGCGGGGTGCGGAATTCATGCGAGATATTGGTAAAAAAGTGGCTCTTGAAATTGTCCAACTCCTGCAAACGTTCTGCTTCGCGGCGTTCTGCTTCCAGCTGATGCGCCATTTGCAGCCGTTTTACCCGGAATTGCAGGTAGCGGCGCAAGGCCAATCCCATTAATATCAGATAGCCGAGGTATGCCGGCCACGAGCGCCACCACGGCGGCAGAATTGTGATGCGCAGCCGGGCGCCCTCTTCGTTCCAGACGCCGTCGCTGTTGGCTGCTTTCACCTGTAAAGTATAGGTGCCGGGGGCCAGGCGGCTGAAGTTAACGCTGTTTTGCGTGCCCAAATCCACCCACGCGCCGCCATCCAGGCGGTAAGCAAACCGGTTGCGCTCGGGAATGGGGGAATGAAGCGCCGAAAACGTAAAAGACAAGTTATTCTGATCATAAGGCAGCCGGATCATCGTCGCCCGGTGAATGGCGGTGTCCAGCGCGGCGGGCTGGTCGTTTATATGGAGGGCAATGATCCGGACCGGCGGTGGCGGGGTTTTCCGAACCTTGAAATCGAGCGGGCGTAGCATACTCACGCCCCGCGAACCGCCAAAGTACAAATTGCCGTCGCCGTCCAGGATCGGGGCCACACTGGGGCGCATCAAAAAAATATTGTCATGGAGATAGTGCCCACTGTCGTAAAACCAACAAAAATCTGCGGCTTCGTTTATTTGCGCCAATCCGTTCTCGGTGGTAACCCACACGCTACCGGTTTGGTCTTCCACAATATGCTGGCCCTGAAACAGATCATCGGGCAAGGGCAGGGGCATCGCCGTTGTATTTACCGCACTCAAATGTACCCGGAACGGTTTGCCATTGGCGATGAGTAGCACGTCGCCGTTTTGGGAACGGGCCAGGCTCATGATTTTGACCGGGGCGCTCAAACCCGGAAACGTCACTGGGCATGCCTCGAAGCGGCCGGCTACCCGGTTGTACCGCACCAGGCCATCCAGGGTGCCGAGCAACAAATAGTGTTCGTCGTAATCAAGGAAAGATTCCACCCGGTCGTTTTGAGGATTTGTATCGGCGACCAGGGTATCCACTCGTTCAAAAAGCCGGGTCGGGCCATCTTCCACAGAACGGATGACGCGGTTATTAAAATCAACCATCCACAACACGCCCGCGCGGTCTTTGCACATACGGCGCGTAGTCTTCAACTCGAATCGTTTCACCGCTTCCGGGTGTTTTTTCCCGGCGTTTGGATGCGTAATATAATATTCCACCACGCGACCGCTTTGTGCATCCAGGCGGTACAACCCCGACCAGGTAGCTGCCCAAAAACGCCCGGGATCTGCCGGTGTTAAACAGATCAGTTGGTTGTTGTAATCATTATCGTTGTAGGTTGGCAAGCGAACGTTCAGGAAAGATTGTTTTTTCCGGTCAAAAATGCTCAAACCGGCCGCGGTGCCAAAAACCAGCTGGTTGCCGGAAAGTGCCAACAGTGCCGCGGCTTTCGGTGCGATCAGGCTGTTGGTTTTTTGCGGATCGTGGGTCAGTAGCCCGGTCGTCGTGCTATGCGCCGGCAGCTGGAACAAAAAAAAGGGCGTGGCCACCCACAAGTTCCCGAAACGGTCTTTGGTTATTCTGCTCAACTGGTTGCTCCATAAACTTCCCGGGGCGCCGGCGTTTGCCGGATAACAATAAAACCGGTCTTCCCGGATAGCGTAGCGGCACAATCCGCCGGAATTGGTCGCCATCCACACGTTTTCACCATCGGGATAAATATCGTTGAGGTCCGTGTTCGAGATGCCTCTTTTTTCGGCGCCGAAAGCGCGCAACACCTTGTCCTGGTAAGGATCGTAGTGTACAAAGCCCCGTTCGCGATCGTACCAGATGGACACCCACAACATCCCGTCTGCATCGGATGCCATCTGGAAAATATTACCTGCTGCTTCATGCAGGGCATTCAGGCGTTCGTATGTGTGATTCCGCGTGTCGAAGCGGAACATACCTTCGGCCGACGTGACTAACAGCAGCCCTTTTTTGCCTTTGCAAATCAAACTAACCGAAACTTTTTTTCCTTGGACAACCAGTGGAAACCACTGAAAATCGCCTTGCTTTTTCCTGAACATCGCAACGCCTTCGGGATACGAGAAATAAATATTGCCCGTATCGTCCGCACAATGCGGGAGCAGGTTTTGCTCGCAGCGCACGGCGTGAAAAGTGGTCAGCGACATCTGGTAGAGTCCTTTGGCAAACTTGACCCACAGCATTTGGGCGCCATCGGCAAAAATCGCTTCAACGGGCTCGTCAGGCAAGGAGGTGCCCGGGCTCAGCGTTCGAAATGCGGAGAAACGACGTCCGTCGAAACGCGCCAAACCATTCATCGTGCCCACCCATAAGAATCCCTCCGTATCCGTTGTCAGGCAGGTGGTATTGTTGCCCGGCAAACCCTCTGCCGTGGAAAAACGTACAAAATTGGCGGCTGCTGGCCCGGATTCCGGTGACAAAAGCCCTTCCATACCTGCCTGCTGCGCATGCAAGATGGCAGTGCAGCATCCCAATAATAGTATAACGGCAGGTAGAAGGCGATATCTTTTCATGAAACAGCGCCATTGGATAAGGCGAAACGAGCGACAAAGGTACTGACAGGCAAACGAATGGAACGAATCAGCACGCTGAGCGAGGCGCGGTCAGTATAGCTGTTATGATGTACGTAAACAGCATAAAAAGGGTGGCACTTTGGAGAAGAGCCACCCTTTTTATTCAAAAAAATACTTTAATTTCAAGTGAAGGAATACGTCATCGGGCTCAATATGTATTTTTGAACCGCGGTGATTTTTCCCGCAACAAGAATAGCTAAGGACCTTAGTACTTGTCCCTGCCGCCGCCGCCGCCATAGCCGCCACCGCCGCCGCGATTATCACGTGGCGGGCGACTTTCACGAGGTTCTGCCTTTTTCACTACAATCGTACGTCCGTCCAAGTCGGTTTCGTTGAGCGCGTTGATGGCAGATTGTGCTTCGTCGTCGTTTGGCATTTCGACAAAAGCGAAGCCTTTGGAACGGCCTGTAAATTTATCAGTGATAACGGAACAGGATGAAACTTCGCCGAATTGTTCGAACGCACTGCGTAATTCATCCTCTTGCGTGTCGAAGTTTAATTTTGCAACAAACAAATTCATATTTATAAGTTAAAAGGTGAAAAACTTGGTCAAAATGGCTTATTGCACAAAGATAACGCATATTACGATTGACAATGTTGAATATGGGGGATTTTTCCTGTAACAGATTCTTTAGGCGATTTTCCTTTTGATTTTTCCATTTCAGGTCTTATTTTTTTCTGTAATATATACCTCGATTATGGTATAAAGTTCCTTTTTAAACTGTCAGATGCCAGCATTTAACCAAAGATTTGTGTTAATGGGGGAAAACACGGATAAAAACACGGTAGGGCTTTGCGTATTTTTGGCACTATCCCTCTCTAGCTTGATCTTATTAAAAAATCTTCACTTTAATCCATCGCGACACCAAGGGTCTGTTTTAATCAAGCAACTTTAGTTCTAAACCGACACTGATCTTTAATCAGAATGATGACCTTCCCGCCCCGAGTGCGCCTTCGGACGCCCTCACATCAATTGCTCGCGGTTTCCGGCAGTTGTTTTCTTATGTTCTTTTTGTCTTGTTTGCGCCTGCAGGGGCAAACTTGCAACGACTTAACCGTCGTATCCCTCGACGCCGATTGCGCCGTGGAGGTGACGCCCGATATGGTATTGGAGGGCGCCTACGCCGACTCGCTGTATGTAATCGCCTTAAGCACCCTGACCGGTTTTCCGGTCGGGACGGTGGTGACGGCCGTGCATCTCGGCGACACCCTGCGCGCCACTGCAACGGATACGATGACCGGCAACTCCTGCTGGGGTTTGATCGTCGTAGAAGACCATTTGCCACCGGCTATCGCTTGTACGCACCTGAGCCTGCCCTGCGTGTTGCCGCAATATACGCCGGCATACCTGGCCGGCCTCGGCCTGACCGCCGCTTTCCCGACAGTGACCGAAAACTGCGGCGCCTACAATTTCACGTATACCGATACCTGGGTAAACCTGGGGTGCCACGACCCCGCCGGCCGCAGCGCCTACATCGAACGTGTGTGGACGGCCGCTGACGGCAGCGGCAACAAGTCCACTTGTACCCAATATTTGAACATCCGGCGGGTAAAGGTGGGACAGTTGCACCTGCCGGCCGACACGGCGGCGTTTTGCAGCAACCCGCTCATTGCTCCGGCGAATACCGGAAGCCCGTATTATTCCGAATTCGGCCTCAACTTTTCGTTGTATCCCGACCAGCCGTTGTGCGGATTAAAAATTACCTACGCCGATCAGATTTTGCCGCTCTGCGGCGGCGCCTATACCATCGTGCGCACCTGGACGCTGCTCGACGACTGCCTGCCCACCACGCCCGTGCCGCCTTTACTGAACCCCTTGTTTCACGTCCAGATTATTTCGGTTTTGGATAAGCAAGGTCCTGCCTTCGTTTGCCCGAAGGATACGGTGGTGTCTACCGATCCGTTTGTGCCCTGCAGCCGCAGTTTCGATTTGCCCGATGTAATTTTGACCGACAACTGTTCCCGCGTAGAGTCGATTCGGGCCGATTGGGAGATCAATGGGTTGCCCTCCAAACTCGCCGGTACACTGGCTGATTTTGCGGGCAACAACTGGTGGAACCCCGATACGCTCGGCGTATTGGGCTTTGCCCAAAACCTGCCCGCGGGTATCACAACCATCCGGTACACCGCTTCCGACGCGTGCGGCAATTTGACCAGCTGCAGCTTCCGGGTGACGGTGTCCGACGGTGTCCCGCCTTATGTGGCCTGCGACGAATTTACCCAGGTAGGTCTGGCTATCAACGGCATGTCGCTCATCAATGCCTCCACCCTCGATGACGGGTCCGTCGATAATTGCTCGCCGGTTCATTTCAAAGCCCGGCGGGTGGAACCCAATGACTGCCAGCCCAACGACCGTTTTTACGACAAGGTCAAATTCTGCTGCGCCGACGCGGGCGACACCATCGCCGTGGTGCTCCGGGTGTACGACATCCCGGTGGACACCGGCGCCCTGAGCCTCACGCAGGCAGAAGATCACGCCGGCGATTGTTTGGTGTACGTGCTGGTGGAAGACAAGTTGAAACCGGTATGCACACCGCCGCTGAATATGACGGTTTCCTGCGTCAATTTCGACCCCAGCCTCGTCGGGCACGGTACGGCCTCGTTTGCCGATAACTGCTGCCTCGATACGATATGGGAGTTGCCGCCCAATTACAGTTTGTTCGATACCATGTGCAACCGCGGCACGATCACGCGTAGCTTCCGGGCTGCCGACTGCAACGGCCTGACCACACAATGCACCCAACGCCTGATCGTGACCTACGAGCAGGGTTTTTCGGTTAAAATGCCCGACGATATTGTCGTGTACGATTGCGATACCACGGGTGTATATGGTCCGGAACCCGAGGTGTACGGCAAGGGCTGCGAATTTATTGCCATTTCATTTCACGACAATGTAAGTACCGGCGGCGTGCAATCCTGCTACCGGATTGAACGGGTCTGGCAGATCATCAACTGGTGTACCTACAACCCCAACTCCCCTTTGATCGAAGTGCCGAACCCCAATCCTTCGGCTATCCCGCAGGACCCGCAAAACCTGCCGGGCCCGGTGGTAGCGCCGGCAGGGCACAACCCGGCGCCCACACTCATGCGCGTGTCGCCGAACGACCCTGCGCCGACCGATTACAGCACCTTTTGGTTGGCAGATGCACACGGCTATAAATACCGGCAAATCATCAGCGTCCTGGATAACGTGCCGCCCAAAATTCGCGGTTGCCCGGACTTGACCGGCCCGGTCGAATTTTGTGACCTGACGGAAAACGACCCGCAGTTTTGGAACCAACCTTACTGGAACGATCCCTATATTACCGGCAGTACCGACCTTTGTGAAGGGTATGCCGACCTGGCGGTGACCGCGAGCGACGGCTGCTCCAAAGGGAATGTCAATATCCGCTACCTGCTTTTTTTAGACCTGGATGGCGACGGTACGCCGGAAACAGTAATCAACAGCGTCAATCCGCCGCCGGTCAATACCGTGTTGTTCGGCAATGCCCAGACCCCGAATTTCACCGGCGGCGTACCCCGTACTTTCGATCAGCGCCCGGTGCCGGAGGATGAAAAATATCGCTTTGCCATTCAGGTGAGCGGTTTTGTCAACCGAACCGCCTGGGTGCGTTGGGTCACCGAAAAAGACCCGCAAAAATTCTTCGTCCCTCAATTGCCTCACGGCACGCACCGGATATTGTGGATCATCGAGGACGGCTGCGGCAACGAAACCTACTGCGATTACCCGATCCGGGTGCGGGATTGCCGCAGTCCCGAACTGATCTGCCTGAACGGCCTGAGTGTAGATATTCAGCAAACCCAATCCATCACGCTTTGGGCGAGCGATTTTTTGCAATATACCTATGACAACTGCACCCCGCCGGAACAACTCCGCCTGGCCATCCGGAAGGTAGGCCAGGGCATTAATTTTCCGGTCAACCCGGACGGCAGCCCCCAAATAAGCGTCACCTTTAACTGCGATGAGTTGGGACAGCAACCGGTAGAACTCTGGTCGGTTGATGCTGCCGGAAATTTTAATATTTGTGAAACGTACGTGATCGTACAGGATAATTTCGGGGTGTGCACAGGTTCGCCGGGAACTATTGCCGGCCAGATTAAAACGGAAAGCGGCAACGGCCTGGAAGACGTTATGGTGACGCTTGCCGGCACACCTGCCGGTTTGCCGCCACAAAGTTTTTCCACGCCGACAAATCACGCCGGCGATTTCAAATTCTCTTACTTCCCTTCCGGCGCCGATTATTTGGTGACGCCGTTGAAAGATAACGACCCGTTGAACGGGGTGTCCACTTTCGATCTGGTGCTCATCAATAAACATATTCTTGGACTGGCGCCCCTGCTTTCACCGTATAAAATGATCGCTGCCGACGCCAATAACAGCCGCTCGATCACTACCTTCGATATTATTGAATTGCGCAAACTGATTCTGGGCGGCGCCACCGATTTTTCAGACAATACCTCCTGGCGTTTTGTCGACAAAAATTACCTGTTTCCCAACCCCGCTAATCCTTTTCAGGAGATTTTTCCGGAAATCCTTCACATCGGCAGCGGGCAGACCGGCGCCGTTAATCAGAATTTTGTAGCCGTGAAAGTCGGCGATGTGAATGGTAACGCCATCACCGGCAGCCTGGGCGGCGGTGTGCAGGATCGTGCCGCGGGTACGCTCCTGTTTGAGGTAACGCCGTCTGTCGAACGGCAGGAGATCAAAAACGGCGAAGTATTCTCCGTCGACTTCACCGCGGCCGAAAAAGTAGCCGGCTACCAATTTACGATGAATTTCCCCGATTTGGACGTACTGGATATTCAACCCGGTGAGGCCATGCGCGCCGACCATTTTGCCGTTTTCCCGGATGAACATGCCCTCACCACTTCCTTTGACGTACCGGACCATATTAAGCAAGCCCAGTTCCGCGTGACTTTTCGCGCCCGGGCCGCCGGCCGGCTGAATAAAATGTTGAGCATTTCAAGCCGGATCACGAAAGCGGAAGCGTATCGTTATAATGTGGTCAATGTGGTTAATGAGATCAATGTGGTCAATGTGGTTAATGAGATCAATGAGGTCAATGTGGTAAATGAGATCAATGACTTAATGACGAATAATGACTTAATGACGAATGACCCAATGACGAATGACCCAATGACAAAACTCGACATCGCCTTACGTTTCAACAACGGCGGCGTGGTCAGTATTGCGCCGATGGGTTTTGAGTTGTACCAGAATACGCCTAACCCCTGGACGGACAAAACACAAATCCGCTTTTACCTGCCGGACGCCGGCGAAGCCCGGCTGACTGTATTTGATGAGCAAGGGACGGTTTATTTTACCAAAAATAACTGGTACGATAAGGGTTATCACCGCATTGTGCTGGACGGGAGTCCAATAACGGCGCCGGGGATGTATTTCTACCGCTTGGAAACGGCTACAGCGCGTGCGGTGCAGAAGATGGCGAAATTCTGAGTTAGACGCAGCCACAGCGATTCTCGGTTTATCGGGAACGGCCGGTTTTTGAGGTGTAGTCTGCGAGGCACGAGCAGGCGACATCTCAAAAACAGTTGAAACGACACCTTTTTCAATCTCAAATGGGTGTATTCTTGATTGGTTTTCGAGATGTCGCCTGCTCGTGCCTCGCAGACTACACCTCAAAAACCGGGTCGATCGTACAAACCGAGAGTTGCTGTCCCAGCCATCAATTTAATACGGATTGGCAGCCTGACCTGACGAAGATCACTGCGCACCCTAACGCAGGTAATTGCCGGGCATGACCAAATGCAGTCAAATTTGCACTGAAAAGGGAGTGGTTTTCTTCCTGAAGTGTCCAATCAAACTGTATTTGTTATGAAAAACTATATAAACGTCTTCATCGTATGTTTGGCATGCTTTTTTAGCGTGAGCATCCAGGCGCAAGCGCCTGTTGATCCTGTTCCTGCCGATCCCAATAGCGTGTATATCACCGCCGTATATCCCAACCCCGCTACAGAGCGGATCGTAATTGAATTTAATGCCACCATACTGGGCGATGAAGTATTGCTGCGCATTCGCAATGCGGAAGGCAAAGTTATCCTGAAACGTACGCTGGTTACGGTGGAAGGCGGAAACGCGGTGGTTATTCTGGTTCAATCGCTTCCGGTCGGTGAATATGTCGTTCAATTAGATGAAGGGCGGGAAGTACGTTCTGCCCGCTGGCAAAAAATGTAAATAGTTTTTTTCAACGACCTTGTAAATTCTCAAAGTGAATACCTACCTTTGCGGGCGCTTTTCGAAATAGGTATAAATTTAGGAAAAACAATGGAAGTTATTGCCATTCAAGGTCACCGGAAAGAGGATTCCGGCAAACAAGAGGCTAAAAAAATACGCACTAACGGCATGGTGCCGGCGGTTATGTATAAAAGTGGCGGCGGCGATGCCGTACAGTTCAGCCTGGATGTTAAAGAAGTTCGCTATTTGGTGTACACGCCAAAATTTAAGCTGGCTGAAATCACCATCGATGGAAAGGGGCACCGCTGCATCGTAAAAGCCATTCAGTTTCACCCCGTAACGGATGCCGTTGTTCACATGGACTTTCTGGAACTGGTACCGGGTGTGACTTTTAAGGCTTCTGTGCCGCTCCGTTTCGAAGGTACTGCACCCGGGGTAAGAGCCGGTGGCAAGTTTCTGACGAAATTGCGTAAGATAAACATCATCACCACCCCGGAAAACGTGGTGGACGAAGTGATAGCCGACATTTCCACTATGGAATTGGCCGACACCATCCGGGTACGCGATATCCAATTGCCCGCAGGGGTGCAAATTACCAACAACGCCGCTATTCCGGTTGCTTCCATTGAGGTGCCCCGTGCCCTTAAAGGTAAATAAGCCGCAATTTTTTCGCGTTTTGCCTGTTGACAGAGGCAGTCCGTTCATTTCGGGCTGCCTCTTTCTATGTGGCTAAAATTAATCGCCGTTTTCGCAGAACAGCGCCTTATCTTTTCGGACTTTTGTGATCCTCCGTCACTTTTGAAAGGTGTTCAACATGCGTCAACTAAGTGTTCTGACCATCGTATTTGCCCTGTTTCTCAGCATGCGGCCGGTAGCGGCCCAGGTATTCTGGTCGGAAACTTTTTCCGGCGAAGGCACCGCTACCTTGAATTGGAAAAACAGCGGAGCCAACCTCGGCCTGGCCGACTGGACCTGGACCAACGACCCCGCCGCGGGTTACCAGGACGTCGATTTGCCCGTATTTGCCGCGCCCACGGCGTCCAACGGATATTTTTACTTCGATTCGGACAACAACGGACAGGTGGCACACGACGTCAGGCTCACCGGCGCCGGAAATCCGGCCGATTGTTCGGGCAAAACCGGTATACGGCTGCGTTTTTTTACCCAATATATTTTTTTTAACCCAGAAGGCACGGCAGCGCAGGTCGGAATAAGCACCGACAGCGTAAATTTTACCTATAAACCCCTTTTTGCCGGCCTCCCATCCAATTTGCCTTATCACGACTGGGTGGAAGTGGATATCCCGGAAGCCGAAAATGCGCCGAAGTTGTGGCTGCGATTCCGCTGGATCGGCCAGTACGAATACCACTGGAAAGTGGACGACCTGACGCTTTCGTATCACTCAAACCCGGATTCCTGCGAAACGGCAGTGGATATTTCTTCATACTTCGGCCAAACGCCCGATGTGGCCCAGATTACCGGTATTTTCGACAATAGCAGCGCCACGGTGTCGGCCAACGACCCGGAAGTGAGTTGCTGGAGCGAAGCCGGCCCCGGAGGCACAGACATCCTGAATAATACCCTCTGGTTCACCTTTACCGGTGACGGCGGCGTTTACGATATTCAAACGGTACCCTGTAATGCGACCAACTATGTCGGCGAAGATCAGGGCAATAAGGGCGATACCCAAATGCTGGTGTATGCCGGCGAAAACTGCTCGGATCTCACGCCGGTGCAATGCAACGACGACCTTTTTTTGACCGGACAGCCGGATTTTCGCGCGGGCGTAATGCTGGAAACAATGCCCGGCCAGACCTATTATATGCTCATCGACGGATTTGAAAACCAGGGTCTTGTGGCCGCCGGCGAATTTTGTATCCAGGTTATTCAAAAACCGTTGCTGGCTTGTAGTGCAGGCCAGGTGGGCAGTTTTGCCCTGGCGGCCGGCGGTTATTTGTGCGCCGGCGAAAACCTGTTCGACATCCTGAGCCTCAATTCTGCCTCGTTCGTGTTGCCCACCGTAGGGCCGCAGTCCGGCCTGGCCTGGTGTTTTACCGACTCCATCGTGCCGCCGGGCGTTTGGCCGGGTACCATACCCGGCGTTGCCGGCACGCCGTTTTCCCGGAAAGTGGAAGCGCCGTCGCTGCTCAACAACGACCAGACGCTGGACTATGGAACGTATTTCCTCACGCCCGTGGTGCTGGGCGGCGGCGTACTGACCAATCCGGGGGCCTTGCCCTATGTCTTCAACATCAACCCCGACAGCGGTTGTTATTTTGTCGGCCAGTCGGTACCGCTAATCCTGCTGCCGCCGCTCGACGCGTTGGCCGGGAGCATCCAGGTGACGGACGAAATTCTCCCGACAGGCAAAAACGGCGCGATTGCCCTGACCGTTAGCGGCGGCGCCGGGGCGGAACTGAACGACCCGGCCCTATACCAGTTTAAATGGAGTTCCGGAGAAACGACCCAAAATCTGAACGGGCTGGTTGCGGGCATCTACACAGTCACGATATCCGATGCCAGCGGATGTGTCGCGCCGCTTATTCTGACGGGCACGGTTGCGGCGAAAACGGTGGATACGACCGATCCCGATATCGTTCGTTCGATGCTGCTCAACCCCAATCCCACTCCTGATGCAATTTTGCTGCAACTTGTCCTGGCCACAAGCGCTGAAGTTCGGGTGGAAGTGATCGATTTGTCCGGGCGGGTGCTGCTGACCCACCATGCCGGTACGGTACAGACGCTGGTATTGCCGCTTGATTTGGCGGCGCAAGCCGCCGGGGCGTATGTGGTGCGGGTAATTATAGGAGAAGAGGTGGCGCTGAGAAGGGTGGTGCGGTTTTGAAGAAACGTACAAACTTTTTCTTTTTAAAAAAGCCGGCATTCTTGCCAAAAAAAGGATTTTTACGCCATGTTCGAACTCACACAATCCCCCTTCGGCAAATATCGCCGCTACACCCTCCGCCATCCGGAAACCGGCGACGGCTTCAGCATCGTACCCGAGCGCGGCGCCAACGTCCTGGAAATTTTCTTCGGCGGCTACAATGTGCTCGACGGTTACCAGACCCCCGAGGAACTGGAAGCCGGAAAATGGGGCAAAAGTGCGCTGCTGTTTCCTTTTCCCAACCGCCTGCGCGACGGGCAGTACAGCTGGCTGGGGCACGACTATACCTTTCCGATCAACAGCGCTTCCACACACAACGCCATTCACGGCTTCGCGCGAGATGAAGCCTTCGAGGTGGTACGCATCGAACTGACTACAGAAAGCGCCGAAATCACCTGCAGGCTCGACTACCGTGGCCACCACGCCTGGTACCCTTTTCCTTTTGTGCTGGAAGTGACGTTCTCTATGACCAACCGAAGCGAATTCAACGCCGCGTTTTTTCTGAAAAACCGGCATAAAGAGGCCATTCCCGTCGGTTTGGGCTGGCACCCTTATTTCCGGCTCACCGAAAACGCCGGCGATCACCACCTTCACTTGCCCACCTGCTCCCTTGTCGACATCGATGATCGGATGATCCCCACGGGCTCGCTTACCCCTTATATCGGCTTTACCGAGGAAACGCCGCTGGGCGAAACCGTACTCGATAATTGTTTTTCGGTGGAAGCAAATCACCCGCTCTACCACCTTACCCTGCGTGGCGGCGGCCACACCCTGGCCGTGACGGCCGGCAGCAGCCTGTTTCCGTACTTTCAGGTGTTCACGCCGCCTGCCCGCGACTGTGTCGCGCTGGAGCCGATGACCTGCAATATCAATGCGTTCCAAAATGGAGATGGACTCGTTACGGTGCCCGCAGCCGGCGATTGGGCGGTGGCCTTCCGGTTGGAGTATCATAACCGGTGAAACCTTCAAACCCTCTTCCGCAACATCAAATACACCCAACCCAGCACGCTCAGTACCGCCGCGGCATAAAACGCTACGGGTGTCCGGCTCATGCTATTGGCTACATACCATCCCGACAATGCGGCGCCGCAGCCGATGGCGATTTCGAGGGCGATATACATAGTGGCCATGGCTCGTCCCCGGCGCTGTGGGTCGCCGAGATCGACCGTCCAGGCGTTGATGGCGGGCGAAAAAATACCGTTGCCGAGGCCGAACAACACGGAGGCGAAGTAAAGGCCAGCGGGCGATTGGGCCTGCCCGAACGCGAGCATCGACAGGGCGATGACTAATGCCGATACTTTCAGCACGGGTTCGCGCCCCAGCCGGTCGGATAGTTTGCCGGCAAAAAGCCTTGTGGAAATACTGGCCAGGGTAAATATTGTAAATATAGTGCCCCGGTTGGCAATTCCAACCGAATCGCTTTGGTCGGGCGCCAGCGTCAGGATGACACCGTAGCTGCCGTAGCAAAGGATCATCACGATGGCCGAGGGCAATGCCAGCGGATCGAAAATATCATCTCTCGTGATGTGCAGCAGCCGCGGATGAAAAGGTACTTTTTGGGGCAGTGTTTCCGGCATGTTATATATGATGATCATGGAACCTGCCGCCATGATGGAAGAAGCATAAAAAAGCGCATTGATGCCCCACATTTGCGCCAGCCAACTCCCCAGCGGCGGCGAAGCCGACATGCCGAGGCTGAAACAAATACCGAGCATGCCCATCGCTTCCCCACGCCGGTGCATCGGCACGATGTCGGCCACATAAGCCGAAGTGCCGGTGGGCTTGAAACCGGTGGAAAAACCGTGCAGAAACCGCAGCAACAGAAATCCGTTTACAAAGGCTAAAACCGGGTACAATACGCCGCACACCACGCAGGCAATCACGCCGATATACATCACCGGGATACGCCCGATACTGTCGGCTAATTTGCCGCTGAAAGGCCGGGATATGCCCGCCGTGATAGTGAATAGCGCAATAATCAGACCCTTGTGTTCGCCGCCACCTAAGGAGGTGAGGTAGGCGGGCAGCTCGGGAATCATCATATTGAAACTCCCGGCAAACAGTGCATGGGAAATACACAACAGCAGAAATGCCTTGGTGTACAGTTGGGCGTCGGCGTGGATGGCGGGGTGGGGTGGGGGCGTAGCCATCAACCTAAGGATTTTTGTATGAGAATTTATTTCTTCGGCGTTGGAATTATTTCCCGGAAAACATAATCTGCCGGCAATTCAAACCCTTTCAGAATATTGGAATAAATGGTATCCCCCGGATAGGCTTTTTGCCGCAACACAAATTCTTTGCGCACATTTTCATAAACCTCCACTTGTTTTTTCTTGACATCCACCAGCCAAAATTCCAGCACGTCGTGCAGTTCGTACACGTATTTTTTTTCTTCCTGATCGTATTTTTTGTTGGAAGACAATATCTCAATTACTAAATCCGGGGCACCTTTTATTTTGCGGCCTTCCTTGATGATGTCGAAACGTTCGTTAGAGATGAACAAAATATCCGGTTGGAACACGTTGTCCTCGTCTAATTCAACATCCATCGGTGCCTCCAGGACAATCCCTCTGGAATGTTGTTCTACAAAATCATCAAGTTTTTTTGCAATGGAAAGCGAACTCCGTTGATGCGGCAGTTCCGGCGAAGCTTCCATCACCAGGCGGTTATTAATGAGCTCATAGTAGGGCGGGCCTACCGGCATTTTTTCAAAATCCTGTGCCGTGTAGCGCTTTTCCACCTCGATAGTGAGCACTTCCTTTTCCGTTGTTTTTTGTTCGCCCATGGTTTTATATTTTATCTACAAAACTACGGATTCCAGTTTGTTTTTCAAAAAACCGGTGAGCACGGCCAGCCCTTGCTCGAAATGCTCGTTGTTGTTCACCACG
>CAUJEY010000089.1 GCA_963169325.1 Bacteroidota bacterium | reverse complement strand
TGAGTTATGAGTTATGAGTTATGAGTTATGAGTTATGAGTTATGAGTTATGAGTTATGAGTTATGAGTTATGAGTTATGAGTTATGAGTTATGAGTTATGAGTTATGAGTTATGAGTTCAAAAAAAACTTAACACTAACTTAAAGCAGTGCCGTCACATCCCTGTCTACCTTTGACGTTCAAAACCATAACATTATGAAGGAGAATCAACCGGCAAAGAAAATACTGATCGTGGACGACGAGCCGGACATCCTGGAGTTTTTGAAATACAACTTGCGAAAGGAAGGATACGAGGTAGTTACCGCCGGCGATGGCAAACAAGCGATTGCAGTGGCAGAACAGGAAAAACCGAATCTGATCGTGCTTGATATAATGATGCCGGAATTGGACGGGGTGGAAGCCTGCCGGCTGCTGCGGCAAAAAAAAGAGTTTGCCGATACGCCCATTGCATTCCTGACCGCCCGTGATGAAGATTTTTCGCAAATCACCGCGCTCGACGTAGGTGGCGACGACTATATTACCAAGCCAATTAAACCCCGGGTACTCATCAGCAGGATCAACGCCCTGCTCCGGCGATCCACCCGGCAATCCGATGAAGACGAACTGGCCATCCGGGTACACGACCTCGTCATCGACCGGCACAAAGTGCTCGTTTTCCGGGGTGAAACAGCCATCGAATTGCCGCGCAAGGAATTTGAAATCTTATGGCTCCTGGCTTCCAAACCGGGTCGCGTATTCACCCGGGAAGAAATTTTTGATAAAATATGGGGCAGCGACGTCATCGTCGGCAACCGAACGATCGACGTACATATCCGCAAACTGCGGGAACGTCTGGGTGAACAGTACATTAAAACCTTAAAAGGTATCGGCTACAAATTTGAATTTTAATTTTCGCCTGTTTGTCCCACCTTTACAGCCGAATTTGTAGTCTATGGCGTCAATGTTTAAGAACCAAACCCCACAACAACTCTCCCTGATTGCCGCCTTCACCTCGGCAACTACCATTACGTTAGTCGTTTTCGCCCTCGGCTTGGCGGGGCTCTTTACCCTTTCCTGGCAAGGCCTGGCTGTGCTGTTCCTCGTCATCATGGGCACGGATTTTCTGGCAAACTTCTTCTTTGTCCGCTATTATATTTTTCGCAAAATCAAACTGATCTACAAAGTCATACACCGGCACAAACTGTCGCCTGACTTTAAAGCGGACAAAATCCAGATGGATCATCATATCCTGGACGATGTGGAACGCGAAGTAGACCAATGGGCCGAACAACACGACCGCGAACTGGAAGCGCTGGAAAAATTAGCCACCTACCGTCGCCGGTTTATCGGCGATGTATCGCACGAACTGAAAACGCCCATTTTTAACATCCAGGGATTTATTCATACACTCCTGGACGGCGCCATCCATGACCCCGCAGTCAATACCCAATACTTGCAGCGGGCGGCTAAAAACGCGGACCGCCTGGAAGCAATCGTCGACGACCTCGAAACGATCAACAAACTCGAATCGGGCCAAATGGTCCTCGACCTGCGCGATTTCGACATCCGGGACCTGACCGACGAGGTGTTCTCCGACCTCGAAATGAAAGCCAAAGCGCGCAACATCCGGCTTACGTACAAGGAAGGCGCCAACCAGCATTTTCATGTGCGCGCCGATAAGGAAGGTATCCGCCAGGTGCTGATCAATTTGATTCAAAATTCCATCAAATACGGCCGGGAAGGCGGTGTCACAAAAGTCAGCCTGTATGACATGGAAACCTATATCCTGCTGGAAGTGAGCGACAACGGCATCGGCGTTCAGCCCGAGCACCTGCCGCACGTGTTCGACCGGTTCTTCCGTGCCGACAAAAGCCGCTCCCGGGAAGCCGGCGGCACCGGATTGGGCCTTTCCATTGTGAAACACATCATCGAAGCGCACAAACAAACAATCAATGTGCGCAGCACGCCCGGACAAGGGTCAACGTTCGGATTGACGTTGGAAAAAGCGTGAATAGTAATGATGAATGATGAATGATGAATTGCCGAGTACGATCATTCATCATTCATCATTCATCATTCATCATTCATCATTCATCATTCATCATTCATCATTAACTTCTTCCGAAGTTGTTCCGTGGCTATTGCGCGGTGGCTGATTTGATTTTTCACGGCTTCGCCTAATTCGGCAAAGGTTTGTTCGTAGCCTTCAGGTATAAAAACGGGATCGTAGCCGAAGTCGCTGGCGCCCCGTTTAGTCAGCGCAATTTGGCCGGGGCAAATACCTTCCATAATGATTTCCTGCCCATTGATTATCAGGACAATAACCGTACGGAACCGGGCCTTTCGATTCATTTTGTGTTCTAAATTTTGAAGCAGCAGGGCTATGTTAGCCGCCGGGCTTTTGCTTTCGCCGGCATACCGCGCCGTATGTACGCCGGGCGCGCCGTCCAGTGCCTCCACTTCCAGGCCAGTATCTTCCGAAAAACAATCGTAGCCGTATTTCGACTTGACGTAGCGGGCCTTGAGCAGGGCGTTACCTTCCAGGGTATCTTCCGTTTCTTCTATGTCTTCCAGGCAGCCGATATCCTTCAGGGTCAAAATCTGGTATTCTCCACCGAGAATCTGTTCGATCTCGCGGGCTTTATGCGGGTTGTTGGTGGCAAAAACGAGGGTGTGCATGGCTGTTCGTGATTTGTAAATCCGTTTTTTATATATGCTTATTATTGGCGAGGACCTATCCTGTTTTCGACCTGGCAGCGTCGCAGACCTGCCAGCGTCGAAACTTACGCGATTGGGCCAGGCCGATTGATTGTTTTGATGCAGGCTGCTCCCACCACCTCGTTCACAGCGGTACATTCCCATGCTTTCTCTTCGGCCGGCTCACCGCCTTGTGCTCCAGCATTGCAAACGCCTTGATCAATTTCCGCCGCGTTTCAGCCGGATGGATCACTTCGTCAATAAATCCCCGGGCGGCAGCGCGATACGGATTGGTAAAGGTGGCAGCGTATTCGCGTTCTTTTTCAGCCAACTTGGCGGCCGGGTCGTCGGCAGCATCGATCTCTTTTTTGAAAATGATCTCCGAAGCGCCTTTGGCCCCCATCACCGCGATTTCGGCGCTGGGCCAGGCAAAGTTCATATCGGCGCCGATATGTTTGGAGTTCATCACGTCGTAAGCGCCGCCGTAGGCCTTCCGGGTAATCACAGTTACTCGCGGTACCGTCGCCTCGGAGAAGGCGTAGAGCAGTTTAGCCCCGTTGGTGATAATGGCGTTCCACTCCTGGTCAGTACCGGGCAAAAACCCGGGCACATCTTCCAGCACAAGCAGGGGAATATTAAAACAATCGCAAAAACGCACGAAGCGGGCGCCTTTTTTAGAGGAATTAACATCCAGTACGCCGGCCAGGCTCATCGGCTGATTGGCCACAATGCCGATGCTGCGTCCGGCCAAGCGGGCAAAACCCACCACAATATTCTCGGCATAGTTTTCATGAATTTCAAAAAATGAATCCTGGTCGACAACCCCGGCGATCACGGCCTTCATATCATACGGGTGGTTGGCCGTTTCCGGCACGATCGTATTGAGTTCTTCGCGATATTCATCGCCCAGGGCGTAGGGCAGGTGCGGGACTTTATCCTCACAATTCTGGGGAATGTAACTCAGCAGCCGCTGTATTTTGTGCATACAATCCACGTCGTTGGTGGCTACTAAGTGCGTGACGCCCGACTTGGTGGCGTGGGTGCTGGCACCGCCCAGTTCCTCACTGGTCACTTCTTCGTTGGTCACGGTTTTTACCACGTTTGGGCCGGTCACGAACATATACGACGTGCCTTCTACCATCACGATAAAATCGGTCATAGCCGGGCTGTACACCGCGCCGCCCGCGCAAGGGCCCATGATGGCTGAGATTTGGGGCACTACCCCACTCGACTGCACATTGCGGTAAAAGATATCGGCATAGCCGCCCAGCGAATTAACGCCCTCCTGGATACGGGCGCCGCCGGAGTCGTTCAGACCAATAACCGGCGCGCCGTTTTTAACGGCCAGGTCCATGACTTTACAGATTTTCTCTGCGTGGGTTTCAGACAAAGAACCACCGAAAACCGTAAAATCCTGCGCAAAAACATACACCAGGCGCCCGTTGATTGTTCCGTATCCGGTAACGACCCCGTCGCCAAGAAACTGTTGTTCGGCCATGCCGAAATCATGACTGCGGTGCGTAACCAGCGCGCCGATTTCTTCGAAAGAATCTTCATCGACCAAAAAATGGACGCGCTCGCGGGCCGTGAGTTTGCCTTTTTTGTGCTGGGTATCGATCCGGGGCTGACCGCCGCCGAGTTTGGCTTCGGCCAGTTTGGCCCGGAGTGTTTCTAGTTGTTTATCCATTTTTACGGTAGACGGTGGACGGTGGACGGTGGATTGAGCGCGGCAAAGATATATTTTTCAACATAACTCAGGCTTTTGCCAAATGCTTGCAATTGAATTGTTCGGATCCCTGCATATTTGGGAAGAGTTTATGAAGTACGCATACCTGTAAAAAACACTAAGGATGAAAAACCTGCTACTCGCCCTTTCTCTTCTTTTCACCCTTTCATCGCCGGCTCAAAATGCCTGGGATTTATTCCCCCTGAACCAGAAAACCTGGTGGCGGGCCGGCGATACACTCCGGCTACATTACAACGATTCTACGGAAATCTTTGGGCAGGACCGCTTTCACTATTTCGGCTCGAAATACGTGTTGGAGGTTTTTGATGATTGTTTCTATTCTCTTTTGGGTTTAGTTCCTGCGGAGATACCTTTCTCTCCGCCGCCGGATTTTTTTTACACCTGGAACTCAAAAAACGACGTGTGGAAATTAAATGGCGATGACCTGCCTATATTTTATCCGAAAAGCCTGCCCGGAGAAAGTTGGACCTTCCCGGTGAAAAACGGAAACGGCTACAATAAAATCCGAATAGAATGCCTGGGTTCAGATACAGTGGATGTATTTGGCCGGCCGGTTTTCGCCAAGCACTTTCGGTTGATGCCGATGCTGGCAGATGTTCCGGTAAACAACAGCCTGAGCAACTTTGAAATGACGCTGACTGAAACTTTCGGACTTACCCGATTTATCCCTTTTCACGAACTGGCTGAAGGAAAAACCGGTCCTGTTTATGAAATAGCCGGATTGGTCAATAGTGGAAATAAACTTGGATTAACTCCGGATTTCGAGTCTTTTACAAAAAATTATGAAGCAGGTAATTTGTATAAATGGACGGCACATCTGGAAAATTATTTTGCCGGTGAGTCCACATTTTGGTGGTATCTGGATTCACTGACATCCGTCACACGAAACGCCGATGAAATACAATTGACGTCGCAACGGCAAACGACCAAAATTTTCCATAAAAAAGTAAATGGCGTCACCACTACTGACAGCAGCGCATACTTCACCCCTGAATTTAAACGGATTTTGAAACGGATTGATTTTCAACCCTTATTCGATGCCGCGTATAGCTGGTACCATCCGGCCGTCACTGAATTTTTTGGAAATATGGCATACGTAACCAGCCATTTCGATTCTACCGGAACAGTTCGGCTTTCCGGCAAGTTCAATTATTTTTTTGAGCCCTGCGATCTGCGCGGAATCATTGACGCCGGCTATTTGGCTTATATCGATAATCGCTGCGGATATCTCGGCTATACCGAGGGTTACTTAAGCGGCCACCTTGGCGAGTGGTTAATTGGCTGCCGCCAGGGCGCCGAAACCTGGGGCGATATCACCCCACCGCCAACCGTGGGCGTTTTCCAGCCGGCACCAGTTTTTCCCTTGCGGATATATCCGAGTTTGACCACGGGCCATGTCGTCATTGAGGATTTGCCGGAAACGGCATTTAACGGAACACTCCGGCTCGATATTCGCGGCATGGACGGGAAACTTGGTTTGGAAAACAGCCGGTATCAGCGGGGTCAGCCGGTAGATATTTCCGGCTTGCCAGCAGGGGTATATTTGCTGACAATCCGGTCGAATATTGCCGTGGCGACGGGTAAGGTGGTGAAAATGTGACGGGCATCATTTTCCGTAAAAAGTACCTGAAAACCAACGTTTTCGCCTTTGCCATAAGCGGGCATAAGTCAACCTTTGTGCGCTCCAAATTAGTTGACTAAATCGCTTTCCAGTTATGGCAAAATATTCCATTTCCCGCTTGTTGTTTTTTCTGGCCTTTGTGCCGGTGCTCGGCGCCCAGGCGCCCTTTCAGATCAGTCTCGACCCCGTCATTATCCCTGGCGCCCCGGGCCTGCAATCGTTCGCCGCCGGCCAATGGGACGGAGCCTGGTTGCTTATGGCCGGACGGGAAGACGGCCTGCACCGCCGGCAACCTTTTGCCGCTTTCGACGAAGACAACCAAAACGATAGCGTGTACGTGCTGAATCCGGAGACCAAACAAATCTGGTCGGCGCCGCTGACGAGCCTGCCTACGGCTATCGCCGAACAGTTGAAAGGGACCAATCCACAGTTTGCCCAGCGCGATTCCATGCTGTATATCACCGGCGGTTACGGCTACAGCACAACGGCTGGCGACCATATCACTCATCCGCAGCTTTTGGCGGTTCATGTGCCAAATATGATTGCAGCCGTGCAGCAGGGAACCAGCCTGGCGCCGCATATTCGCGCGCTGCCGGACCAGCGTATGGCCGTTACCGGCGGATATCTGGCCCTGCTGGAAGGCCGGTTCTTTCTGGTTGTCGGCCAACGATTCGACGGGCGCTACAATCCCATGAACCACCCCACCTTCACACAGGAATACACCAATCAAATTCGCATTTTTCACATCGCAGACAATGGCGTCAACCTGACAATTGAAGACTATACCGCCTGGACGGATGCCCAGCACCTGCACCGGCGGGATTATAACCTGGCGCCTGCTATTTTTCCCGATGGACACCCGGGCTTCACTATTTTTTCCGGGGTATTCCAGTACGATCAGGACCTCCCCTGGTTATACCCGGTCGATATCGACACCGGCGGCTACACGCCCCGCCCGGATTTTGCACAATACCTCAATCACTACCACTGCGCCAACGCTGTACTCTACGACCAAATGAGCGGCGTCCACCACACGGTCTTTTTCGGCGGTATGGCCCAATATACACTCGATGCGGGCGGCACCCTGGTGCAGGACCTCAATGTGCCTTTTGTAAAAACCATTGCGCGGGTAACCCGGTATGCCGACGGTAGCCTGGAGGAAGTCAAATTACCCGTAGAAATGCCCGCTTTTCTCGGCTCGGGCGCCGAATTTTTCCCGCATCCCGCTATTCCCTTGTTCCCGAACGGGGTGATCCGGATGGATGAGGTCTCCGGCGACTCCGTTTTGCTGGGATATATTTATGGCGGGATAAAAAGCCCGGAGGCCAATATCTTTTTCACCAACATCGCGAGCGAAGCCGTGCCAACGGTGTACCGGGTGTTTTTAAGTAAAAAATCGGTGCGTACCGGAGAGCAACCGGTACAAAACCCGTTGCACATGCTGGTATCGCCCAACCCGGCTACCGGAGACTTACAAATCAACTACTGGCTACCGCAAACTGCGGGCGTGCGGATTCGCCTCATCGACGCATCCGGCCGTTTAATAGGCGAATTTGATGAAGGCCAAAAGAGCGCCGGGGTACATTGGCTAAAATTGGGCGCCACCGGAATGCCTAAAGGAATGCTGATGGTCAACCTGACCGCCGACACAGTACAGGTGACGCAAAAAGTGATCCTGGAATAATCAGGGTTTGCGCAGCACCACCCCTTTACCGACACTGTATTTACCCCAGGTAAATAACAGCCGGTCGAGCGCCAGCATACCATCGGTGAGAAATACGAGCCAGGGCTCCTTTGTGGATGCGGGACGCACCTTGAGGGCGCCGCTCGTATCGGCGGTCACGTTTTGGGCATTTTTTTTGAAAATACGCTGTACGATACCGGTCCAGTACATCTCCAGCAGGCCGACTAAGTAGCCGCTGAGGGGCCGGAATTCGACGAATTCCAGTCCGGCATTATGCACCCATTGCCTGAAATCGGCGCTGCCGATCAGGTATTCATGGCCGAATGCGTAAGCGCCCTGCGAAATCAGGTATTCCCGGTCGGCGGGTTTCCGAAACGTATGCCATATCCGGTTCACGGGATCATAAGTCAAGGGAAATTCGCGGCTCGGGAAAGTCATGATCGCATGGCCGCCCGGCCGGAGTACGCGGGCAATTTCATGCACCATCCGCTCCGGTTGCCCGACGTGCTCGATAACTTCGCAGGACACCAACAGGTCGAAGGAGGCGTCGGGGTATGTCAAATCCAGCGCGTTATTCGTCTCGTAATGCAGGTTTAACACGCCCCGGTTGACCGCGCGCGCATGGGCGATGTCATCGGCGTTGATATCGCAACCGGTCAGTTTGCCGCAATAACCGGCAATCATCGCATCATAATCGCC
>CAUJEY010000088.1 GCA_963169325.1 Bacteroidota bacterium | reverse complement strand
GGGTCATTAAAGATTCAGACTAATGACGATCAATGACGACTAATGACGATCAATGACGCCCAATGACGACTAATGACGATCAATGACGCCCAATGACGACTAATGACGATCAATGACGCCCAATGACGACTAATGACGATCAATGACGCCCAATGACGCCCAATGACGCCCAATGACGACTAACGCCCTAGCAACAACTCCATCATCACCCTTGCCGACACCTGCCCTTTCTGCTGAATCATATCCGGCGATGTATTATCGCCAATCTCGTAGGTGATACCGGTGGCATCGAACTGGGCCAGAAACCAGGATTTGGACACTGGTTTCCCTTCGGCTGCGGCGTCTTCTTCAAACTCAAATCCGGGCAGGGCCGTTTTCATTCCGGCCAGCCAGGCGTCTTTGAAGCCCGGGAGAATGGGCGGATTGTCGGTTTCATCGCCGGTGTAAAAAATATCCTCGAACGTGGAGTGGAAATCGAGCCCGAGTACGAGCGTGGACTGGTGTTTTTGCACTTCCCGCACGATCTTGTCGGCCACCTGCCGGGTTTCCGGCTGGCGGTAGTAGGCCCAGTCCCGGTTGAGGTCGACGCCACCGGCATTGTGCCGCCAGAAACCGAGATCCACTCCGTCGGGGTTGATCAGCGGAAAGACAAGTACCCGGTATTGCTGCCGGAATGCATGGGCCAGCTCTGTGTCGGACAACAATTCATCCATAAAATGTTGCAGGGCAAACCAGCCGGTCACTTCCGGCGGATGCTGGCGACAAAGCAGGGTCACTACCTGTTTTTGCCTCGCTGGGCCGGCGCCCACCTCGAGCATTCGCAACGGACGGCCCAGACGGCTTTTCCCGAAAATTTCCTGGCGTACGTCGGGGTGCTGGCACTGCCTGACGCACCAGTCGGCGACATCGCCCGAAGCGACGACGGGTTGTGCCGCCAGCCAAAGGGTATCAGGTCCCAGGTCGAGCAGGAGCAGAGCATCCTGTTTGCCGTACATGGAAAACCGGGCGCTGTCGAGGGGCGCCCAGTCTTTACCATTTTGACTGATTTTTGGAAAATACCGGTGGTCGCCGTAGTCGTAGTCGAGTATCAGCCGGATGCTGCGTTTTTTTGCCGACCAAAGTTTGAAAGCATACCAGGGGCTCTTGTTGACCGGTTTGTTTTCGGGCAATATCACGGCGCGGTAAGTGCTGTCGTTCAGTTTCCGGAAATCGTTGAGCCGGGCGCCCGGGAAACGGTTACTGGCAAATACGCCGTCGATTTGCCAGGCACGGCGGGTTTGTTGCAATACCGGCCTGCTTCGGGTATCTTCTGGTTGGGGAAAATCCCGCGATGTCGCTTGCCAGGCATAGGCCGTATTCAGCATGCCTGCGAACAGGACGAAAATAAACACACGTTTTATAGACACTACTTCGGCGCAAGATTAGGATTGAGCAGATCGTAAAACTGATCCAGTTTCGGCAATATGATAATTCGGGTCCGGCGGTTGGTGGAGCGTCCGGCGTCCGTGCTATTGCTGGCCAGGGTGTTGTATTCACCGCGTCCGGCAGCAATCAGGCGGTTGGGATTGACATTAAAATTCTTTTGCAACACCCGCACGACCGAGGTCGCTCTTTTCACACTCAGGTCCCAGTTATCGTCCATGCAGGCGTTTTTAATGGGCACATTATCGGTGTATCCTTCCACCATGACTTCCAGTTCGGGCCGGGATTCGACGATTTTGGCAATTTTACCCAATACCTCGGATGCGCGCGGCGTCAGGTTTGAACTGCCGCTCTGAAAAAGCATTTTATCGGACAGGTTGACAAACACCACGGTTTTATCCACTTTCACTTCCACGTCTTTATCGTCCAAACCTTCGCTGAGTACGCCTTTCAGGTTGACCGCCAAAGCCAGGTTGATCGAATCCGCCTTTGTTTTCGCAGCCTGGAGCAGTTGAATGTATTTGTCCTTTTTTTCCAATTGCGACAGGGTTTCCCTTATATTTTCATTGGCAGATTGGGAGAGCACGGTAAGGTCGCCTACCTGGGTTACCTGTTTATCGCGCAGCGATTTGATATCGGAGATTTGTTCTCTTAAATCGGCGATTTGTTCTTCCCGGAGCTGCAATGCGTTTTGAGCGGTCCTTATATCACCTTTGAGTTTTTCCTTTTCCTGTTCGCAAGCCGAAAGCCGGTTCAGATAATCGTTCAAACTTTCGCCACATTTGCCCAGGTCTTTATTGGCTGTGTCCAGTTGAGTTTGCAGGGAGAGATATTTCTTTTTGGTCACGCAGGAAAACAGGCTGAGACCGATAAAGAGTAAAAAACAAAGTTTAAAAGTTGTGCGCATATTGGATCGATTTATGAAATGATTCATATTTAATACAGTGTAATTTAAGTTTTTTGGTATTTTGCACCGCCCGTTCAACCCCACCCCCATCCCCTCCCCCAAATGGGAGGGGGGCTTGCACCCACATCACTCATTGATTCCGGGTACGAAAAACCCCAAAAAACACGAAATCGGGCCCCCCTCCCATTTGGGGGAGGGGATGGGGGTGGGGTTGAAACGGGCAGGAAGAAACACCACTAATTTGTTTCCAAACGGGTTGAAGATTGCCTTATTGTGGTTCACCGAAAGGCATCAGCAGGTTACCCCATTCTCCGCCACAGCCGTCCGCCGGTTCGCAAAGCGCGAAAAAACAAAAGTAAGCACAGTACGGCGGCACCGTACATTAAACGTGCATTAAAAAACGCACCGGCGTTTTGCAACCACCATCCTGCCGCTCCGGCGGCCAGCGTGAGCAGGGCAAACAACACCTGTTGCACGGCAAGATACATCAGCCGGGCGCCGTCGCGCACGTCTGGGTTGAGCATTTCCAGTTGGCCCCGGCGGGTTTTTTGCAGCACTTTCTGCAGTTCGTCGGGCAGGGCCAGCGCGCTGGTTAGGGTGTTTTGGAGCAGGTTACGGGCGAACGTGACCAAGTCGCCGCGCTGACCCAACACGAAGTCCTGGGCGTAGGGGCGTACAACATCGAGGGGATTGAATTTGGGATCGAGCGCCGTGCAGAGTCCGAGCAACAGGGTAAGCATGCGGTTGAGTAGCACAAAGTCTTTGGGAACCTGTACGGTACCGCTGATGCCGCTGAACCCGATATCCTGAATCAGGTGGAACAAGCTGTTGTCGAAGGGTTTGATTTTGATATCTTTAAAATTCAGGCCGTCGAGTTGCACCTCGTTCCGGAGAAAATTGCGCAGGGCGGTGATCATTTTTTCCGCCATGATTTCGGCCTCGCGGCCGTCGGCCAAAAAGCCCATGGTGCGGCAGGCTTCCACCATGCCATGTGTATCATTTTTCACGGCGGCCTCGATGAGTTGGGGGATGCCTTCGCGCATGGCTTTGCTGAGTTGGCCGGTGGCGCCGAAGTCGAGCAGCACCAGGGCGCCGTCTTCCCGTACTAGGATGTTGCCGGGGTGCGGGTCGGCGTGATAATAACCGTCTCGGAACAACATTTGGCAATAGGCGCGCAAGAGGCGGGCGGCCAGGTCGCGCCGGTCGATTTGCCAGGCGTCCAACTGAGCGAGGTTGGAGATTTTCACGCCGTCGAACCAGGTCGTGGTCAACACCCGGGTTGTGGAATATTCAGCGTGTACTTCCGGGACAAACAGATTTTCTTCGGTTTTGAGGTTTTCTCCGATTTGGCGCATGGCTTCGGCCTCCCGGCCAAAATCCAGTTCTTCTTCAATCATCTGGCGCACCTGGGTATACAGGTGATCCATCCCCTTTATGTTGAAAAAGAAGGAGATCACGCGGGTAAGCCGCCGGATGATTTCCAGGTCGAGGCGGGCTACTTCCTCGATGTCGGCGTGTTGAACTTTTACCACCACTTCCAATCCGTTGGGCAGTTGGGCGCGATGGGCCTGCCCGATGGAAGCGGCGGCCAGGGGTGTTTCGTCGAAGCGGGCGAACAAGGCTTCCGGTGTCTTGCCGAATTCGCGCTCAATGCGGGCGCGTACCTGGGCGTATGGCCGGGGCGGGATGCGGTCCTGCAATTCTTCCAACGGTTTTTGGAATGCCTCGGGCAAAAAATTGCCGAGGATGGAGAGCATTTGGCCAATCTTGATAAACAGACCGTTTAGTTCGAGGATGGTTTTTTTCACCCGTTCGGCATTGCGCAGGTGCAGGGCCATTATGCGCTTTTCGTAGTAGCGTTCGCCAAACAGTTTTTTGCCGAGCATCAGTCCGGCGTAGCTCAACATAACAACGGCAGCCGTCCAATGCGCTTTGCGCACGCGACGGCTGCCGGAATACATTTTCTTGTCTGTCATGGAAAACAGAATCTAACTTCTATTCATAAGACTTGTTGCGATGGGCGGCTTTGATTGATAAAAAAGCTGCCCACCGGCACAAGTATACTATACGATGTACGATCTTTCTTTAATCCGCGGCGACACAATCATAAACGCTACTGCCGTGACGGCACAGATGCCGGTGAACAACCAGAAGAAATCGGCGCCGTGAAACTGCGCGAAGAAACCGCCATCTTTTATGTTATTTTGAATCACCGAGACAATCAGATTGCCCAACGTCACCGTGATAAGCCAGCAGGCCATGATCGTAGATTTCATGGACGGTGGCGCCTGGGTATAGGCGTATTCAAGACCGGTGATGGAAATGAGCACTTCGCCCGCGGTCAGGATGACAAAGGCGAATATTTGCCAGCTGATATTGGGGCGTTCGCCGGCGTCAATCCAACCTTGAATGATGGCAATGACTACAAAAGACAGGGCGGTGAGTACGAATCCGGCGCCGATTTTGCGCAGCGGCGTTACCCGGATACCCATTTTTTCCAGCATAGGATACAATACAAACGAGAACAAGGGAATAAACGCCAGAATGAATGCCGCGTTTACGAAGGAAATTTGCTCTGCCTGCCAGGTAATACCTAAAAAGTCGAGATCCATCTTGGAGGCTTGCACCACCCATTCCGACTGACTTTGGTCCCACAAGGCCCAGAAAACCGGAATGAAAGCGAAAACGGACAACACGCGCCACACAGATTTGATACCTTCGATCGCTTCGTCGCCGTACTCCTTGGCCGCCGCGCCAAAACCGCCGTTGGTGAGAGCAAAGAGGTTAATGCCGACAAAATTGCCCGGCTTGGCAAACCACTGTTTTTTAAATATAAAGGCCAGCGCTAGTACCATGATCAGCCATGCGCCCAACACCGGGCCGATACCGGCGTGCAGTGTTTTATCGAAATACAAATAACTGACCACCAGGGAACCGAAGGCCGTGGCGAGAATAACCATTTTGTTCGGGTCACTTTTTGGCGGTGGTACCCGGCGGTATTTGTGACGACCTGCCCAAAAGAAGAACACCGCCACCAACATGGCAATAGCAGGTACGCCGAATGCTACCATAGGGCCGTATTTTGCTTTCAGGTAAGGGATCAACAAGATCGACAGCACAGAGCCTACGTTGATAGAAGCGTAAAACAGGTCGAATGCTTTGGATATCAGGTGTTTGTTGGACTCGTCGAACTGGTCGCCCACGTTAGCCGATACGCATGGCTTGATACCGCCTGCGCCCAGGGCGATAAGCATCAGCGCCGACGTGAACAGCACTTCATTGTCGACAGAAAGCGCTACCAGCACACTGCCGGCTGCATATACAAGAGAAAGTGTTAAAATGGTTCTGTATTTTCCCCAGAACCAGTCGGCAATCATGCCGCCAAACATGGGCAGCAGGTAAGTCATGGCCACGAAATCGTGGGTTTTGGCGTTGGCGGTAGCCTCGGCGGCTTGCATAACGGCCGGATCGGTGGAGCCGGACCGGTTGTAAAACTGCGCGATCATAAAGGTGGTCAGGATCGCCCGAAGACCGTAGTAGTTGAAGCGTTCTGCCGCCTCGTTGCCGATAATGTAGGGGATACTGGAAGGGAACTTCCCTTTTTTCGGTTCCGCGCTTGTTGTGTCGAGGGTTTCCGCCATAGTTGTTTATGTTGTGGTTGGTGATAAATGTAAGTTGAACGGGCAAAAGTGCAATTTTTTTTTGGCCGGGCCTGTTTGTCTTTATATTCAAATTTCCATACAAAATATCGCACCTGCGCATTAGGGCCATTTTTTTCAGCCACAGGTCGTTTTATACCCGTTTCGGTTGACTTGCTGCGCGACAAACGTACGCCAGCCCGCAGGTTTTGTACACTATTAGGGCATTATCTTTGCCTGCTTTTTAATAATTTTAACCTCAAAGGATATTTACCGACGCTTTTTATAGCATTTTAACTAAATTCCGGTTACCATGACGCGCTTTTTCCCCATAATTTTTTTTACGCCTTTCCTCTTTTTGGCCTGCCAACCCGATAGCAAAGAAGCAAATACCCGCCAACCCCTTCCCCTGGCTATCGACAGCATAACCGGCGCCCCGGTCGGGTTGCCCAATCCCTGGAAAAATGCCGGATGCGATCTCGTTACCGATGCGGAGGCCATCAAACTTTTTAACATCGACCCTACACGCGACGCTCTCAATACGCGCACCCTCCCCGACCGCGGTTTTTGCCTGCGCTCCTGGTATCGCCCCGACTGGAAGGAACGCGAAAGCAATAATGAAAAACCCGACGCCGAGTACAAGGAATTCAAAAACACGCTGGTCACCCAGGTGCTCGATTACGGCACGGAAGCCGTTTCTAAAGAACAATTTGAAATGGTACGGCGCGACCAGCGTGATACCTTCGAAGCCGAGGTGCCTGACCTGGGCGATGGCGCCATGTGGAGCACCTCGACGACCTCGTTAATGGTGAAAAAAGGGCACCTCGTGGTCAAAATCACGCTGGATCACCAGGATATCCCACAAGATAATTTGCCCATGGCAAAAGAAGTGGCCAAGCTGGCGCTGCAAAAAATGCTGTAAATCTGTTGCCGATTTGTTTTCTTTCCGTCTTTCACTACAAACCCGCTCACCTTTCAACCTTGACTGATCATGCGAGTCATCCTCCAACGTGTTTCTTCGGCCTCGGTCGCTATTGACGGTATTGAAAAATCCCGGATCGGCTGGGGTTTGCTCCTTTTGCTTGGGATTGAACACGACGACACGGAGGATGACATAGCCTGGTTGTGTAAAAAGATTGCAGCCCTGCGCATTTTCTCCGACGAAGCCGGCCTGATGAACCGGTCGGTACAAGACATTGCCGGCGAAATATTGGTCATCAGCCAGTTTACCCTGTATGCCAGCACGAAAAAAGGCAACCGGCCTTCTTTCATTCGCGCAGCGCGACCGGAAACGGCAATTCCCCTGTATGAAAAATTTGTTCAAGCTTTGGCCCAGGAATCGGGCCTGCCGGTGTTCACCGGCGAATTCGGCGCCGATATGAAGGTGTCACTCGTCAACGACGGCCCGGTAACCATCTGGATGGATTCGCGGGGGAGGGAGTGAGCGGGCTTTGGAGTGGAAATGTTTATTTGATTTTGGGCTTTACGTCGAAACCCAATCTCGAGCGGAAAAAACACACGTCAAACTCCATATTCAGGACGATTGGGATTCAGGTTCTTTGAGCATCCGTAACAACGTTTCCGCAGCTTCATAAGAATTATAGGGTGACCATATTGGATATCGCAAATTGGGGATCAAAGACCCGCTTTCCTGCTGTGCCAGTTCAGCTGCTAAAAACTGGATAAGAAGCAATTTTTGCTGCGCTGGAAGACCCTTCAAGATCGGTAGGAGGGATGCTATATTTTGCTGTTTGGAAGATTCCATGATTTTGAATTTGTTACAAAAATAAGGTTCGTCAAGGTATTTTTATTTTTAAAAATTTAGACTAATCTAAAAATATTAATAAATTTGCCGAAAAATATTTTTCAACAACATTGCAGCCCAGGCAGGTTACAACCCCGTCATACTACGTTACCATCTAATTTTACTTAGCACAATATCCGTTTCATGATTTCGCACGCTGAAGAAAATTACCTGAAAGCCATTTTCAAAATATCGGAAAAAGAGGTCAAAGCCGCCAGCACCAATGCCATTGCCTCCGAAATGCAAACCACAGCGGCTTCGGTCACCGACATGCTGAAGCGCCTGGCCGAAAAAAACCTGATCGTATACGAAAAGTACCGCGGCGTAGAGCTGAGTAAGGAGGGCAACCAAGTGGCCACGGCGCTCATTCGCAAGCACCGCTTATGGGAGGTTTTTTTGGTGGAAAAACTAGGCTTTGCCTGGGATGAAGTGCATGATATGGCCGAACAACTGGAACACGTTCAGGGCAATGACCTCGTAGGCCGCCTCGACACCTTCCTCGGACATCCCAAATTCGATCCGCACGGCGACCCCATTCCCGATGCCGAAGGTCGTTGGGCGTTCCGGCCCCAGTCGTTGCTGTCCACCCTGAAACCCGGCGACCGGGGTGTGGTCACCGGTGTGGAAGACCATACGCCCACTTTTTTGCAATACCTCGACCAACTCGGCCTTACCCTCGGCGCCGGCCTCGAATTGCTCGAACGATTTCCCTACGACCAATCGGTGCGAATCCGTACCGAGGACGGCCGCGAGCTGACGTTGAGTGAAAAGGTTGGGCAGAATTTGTACTTGAAAGTTTGAAAGGGTTATGAAAAAACATTCTGATCTCTCTCTTTCCGAGGTGCACAACACGGTGGAAACCGACGTTAAAGGAGGTTTCTGGCGCCGCTTATTTGCTTTTCTCGGGCCGGCCTATTTGGTCAGTGTCGGTTATATGGACCCGGGCAACTGGGCCACCGACCTGGCCGGAGGCAGCCGTTTTGGTTACGCGCTGCTGTGGGTGTTGGTGATGTCCAACCTGATCGCGTTGTTGTTGCAAAGCCTGAGTGCCCGTTTGGGCGTGGTGGCGCGCCGCGACCTGGCGCAGGCTTCCCGCGAGCTGTACCACCCCGCGGCGAATATCTTCAACTATATCCTCGCGGAAATTGCCATCGCGGCCACCGATCTGGCCGAGGTGTTGGGCATGGCCATCGGTTTGCAGCTCCTGTTCGGCATTCCATTGGTTTGGGGGGTAGGTATCAGTGTGCTGGACGCTTTTTTGCTGTTGTTCCTGATGCAATTGGGTATCCGGAAATTGGAAGCTTTTATTTTAGGCCTCATTTTGATCATAGGCGGCGCATTTTTGGTACAAATGATATTAGCCAAACCCGATGTATCGGAAATGGCCGTCGGGCTCATCCCCTCCATACCCAATAGCGAAGCCCTGTTCATCGCCATCGGGATCATCGGCGCCACGGTGATGCCGCACAACCTGTACCTGCACTCCGCGCTGGTTCAATCCCGCAAGATCAATCCCACCCCGGAAGGTTTGCGCCGGGCGATCAAGTACAATATTATCGATTCGGCCATCGCCCTCAACCTGGCTTTGTTTGTCAATGGCGCCATCCTGGTCCTGGCTGCCGCCGTTTTTCACAAACAGGGTTACAGCGGCGTGTCGGAAATCCAGGACGCGCACCAATTGCTGGAACCCCTGCTGGGTAAAAGTTACGCCCCGGCGCTGTTCGCTATCGCGCTTATAGCCGCCGGGCAAAGCAGCACGGTAACCGGCACCCTGGCCGGGCAGATCGTGATGGAAGGATACCTGGACCTGCGTATAGCCCCCTGGCTGCGACGCATCATTACGCGGTTGTTAGCGGTTGTCCCGGCCATTATCGCCATTAGCCTGTTTGGCGAACATGCTACGGGCGATATGCTGGTGCTCAGCCAGGTGATCCTGAGCATGCAACTGGGATTTGCTATAATTCCCCTGCTGCACTACGTCAGCGACCGTAAACGAATGGGCGACTTTGTCATCGGTTTCTGGGCAAAAACAGGCGGTTGGCTCAGTGCCGTCGTTATTGTAGCGCTGAACGTATGGCTCGTGGCGGGAGAAGTAAGTTCCTGGATGCAAAATGCCGGCGAACATGCCTGGATCGTACAATTCATCGTGCTGCCGTTTTTGCTTTTTGCGGGCGGAATGCTGTTGTATATCGTGTTCAAGCCCATGCTTTTGCCCACGCTAAAACGTATTACCCGGCTTCCGCATGGCGCATTTACCGGCCTCGAAGAAAGTCCGGCGCCGCAATACCAGGAAATAGCCGTTTCGCTGGATTTCTCCGGCGCCGATACCAAAACGCTTCAACACGCCCTGCATTTGGGCGGTAAAACGGCGCATTATGTATTGTTTCACGCCGTAGAAAGCGCCGGTGCCTGGGTTATGGGCGCCGAGATACAAGACCGGGAAACCGGCATCGACCATCAGAATATGGAACGGTATGCGGAACGCCTGCGGGAAATGGGCTACACCTGCGAAGTGGTGATCGGTTACGGACGGGCACGGAAAGCCATTCCGGAGTTTATCGCTACCCGAAATGCCGACATCCTGGTTATGGGTGCACACGGGCACCGGACGATTAAAGACCTCATTTTCGGGGCAACTGTGGACGCCGTGCGGCATGCCGTCAACATCCCGGTTTTGATTGTGCGATAGAAACGGATGGAAGGCCCGGCAACTTCAGCAATTAAGTCTTCCATAAATAATAAATCAATTTATTGTTTTGGTGTTTAGCGTACAGCGTCCTTCGGCGTGATAAATGGTTTTTAGGTTACCCCCCACATCTCCAAGCAGATTCTCGCGGGCCTCGGGTACACCAAGAAAAAAATGCCGACCGACCTTTTTTACCAATCTTTGTGCAAATTTTTCGCTGACCCCGAGCTGTATCAAAAGTCCCCGTATCAAATTTCCCTGCGAAGATTATTGGGTCTCTCGCAGATTAGCAGACTAACGCAGATTTTTATTTTGACATCTTGTAAAAATAATCTGCGAAAATCCGCGGCATCTGCGGGAGATGAACTTATGATATAGTCTCTTCAAAATTTAGAATCCATGTCTGTCTCCGCTGCCGAACTCGGCGAACTCCTGCGCCGCCGCCGCGCCATTTTTCCCAAATCGTACTTACCCGAACGCCCCATTGACCGCGATATTTTGGAGCAACTCCTCGAAAACGCCAACTGGGCGCCCACGCACAAACGCACCGAACCCTGGCGTTTTCAGGTGTTTCATTCCGCAGAAAGCCGGAACAGCCTGGGCGATTATTTATCGGAATTTTATCGGCAAAACACGGTGCCGGAAGCGTTTTCCGAAGAAAAAATGATCAAAAACGGTGAAAATCCCCGCCGCGCCGGGGCCGTGATCGCCATTATTCTGCACCGCGATCCGACAGAAAGTCTTCCGGAATTTGAAGAAATAGCCGCTGTAGCCATGGCTGTTCAAAATATGTGGCTCAGCTGCGCGGCGCTTGGGTTGGGCAGCTACTGGAGTACCCCCAAGGCTGCGCTCGAAGCCCGCGATTTCCTCGCGCTGGCGCCCAATGAACGCTGCCTCGGCCTGTTTTACATGGGCTGGCACGACATGCCGGAATTACCGGGGAAACGGGGGCCGGTAGCGGAAAAAACGATTTGGAGATGAAAGGGTTTGAAGGTTTCTGGTTTGAAGGTTGGAGGGTTATCGATCACCCACAAATCCAACTTTTTTTAGCTGATGTCTCGCTGCGCTCGACATGACAATCTGTTGATAATCAAATTTATACCCAGATTTCTCGCTGCGCTCGAAATTAACATGGGAACACATGGCCTTACTGCGTTAGGAATGCCAGACGTATCCGGGAAATTTCGAGCGCAGCGAGAAATCTGGGTATAAATTTGATTATCAACAGATTGTCATG
>CAUJEY010000087.1 GCA_963169325.1 Bacteroidota bacterium | reverse complement strand
TGGCGAGCAGACCATTTGTGCCGGCGACACCATTTACCAGATCATACTGCAACCCTACACGATTAACATTCAATGGTACGACGGTACAAACGAGATTCCCGGCGCTACCGACGATACCCTTGTGGTCACCCAACCCGGCAATTACTGGGTAACCGGGTCACCCGAACAATGTCCTGGCTATACGGCCGGCCTGGGGCTGCAAATACCCGTGATTTGGGGCTCCACGCCCGGTTGCACCTCCGGAGCCACCGAGCCGAACGCGCCGTTCGACGTCACGATTTTGCCCAATCCGGCCCATACCTCCGTCTTTGTCGCGGCCGATGTTTCCGGCTCCGTCCGGCTCACCTTGTTTGATGCCCAAGGCAGAACGCTCCGGGAAATGGACTTCGAAGTGGCCGCTGAAATAATTACAACTGATTTACCGGCGGGTATTTACACGCTGTATTTACAGAGCAGGGTAGGGGGGCTGAGCAGGCAAGTGGTGGTGAATTGAGAGGTGTCATTGATCGTCATTGGTCATTGATCGTCATTTGTCGTCATTAGTCATTAGTCGTCATTGATCGTCATTGATCGTCATTAGTCATTGATCGTCATTAGGGCTTTATTGGGACAAGGTAAATGACGACCAATGACGACCAATGACGACCAATGACGACCAATGACGACCAATGACGACCAATGACGACCAATGACGATCAATGACGATCAATGACCAATGACCAATGACAATAAACAAAGGCCCCGGCGTCCTCTCTGCCGGGGCCTTGTCAATCAGGCTACCTTTCCTAATTTATCTGGAAAATGGAGGGGAACAGTGCCAGGCGTGTTGTTGAAGTTATGTGGTTTCGAAGTAACGCCCGGGCTCGCCACCTCCAGATTTTTTTGCGAATTTTAAACCATAACCGGATGCTTTGGGATTAAGTTCCCGCCGGATTCATTTTATAGCTTGTTGAAAAGAAATGATCTGCCGGGTATATGTTTCCGCCTGAACTTGTTGCTCCCTCGCACTCCAGCCCAGTTCTGCGGCCATCAGCGCTGCCACCACGGGAACGGCATCCAGGGTCGCCTGCCAGTTCAGAACTTCCAGTCGCAGCCGGCGCGCCAGCACATCCCGCGGCGTGCAGGCCATTTCTTCCCGGACGGCATGTACCACTTCGGCCCGGATAAAAGAGTACCCGGGCGCCAGTCGCAGTGCCCATTCCGGGTTTTGGCCGGTCAGGCCGGCCACCGAAGCGGCCCGGCTGCCGTAATTGCGGGCAAGGTGTTGTGCTATATCTGTTGCCAGGTGGTATTGTTCGGCGAGTGAACGCCAGGCTTCCGGGGAAAAGTTTTCGCTGCCGGCCAGCGGATGATTTGCCGTGGTGCATGGGGCGTTGATGTCCAGAAACCCGCAGGCCGCATCCACGGCATCGCGCGCCATGAGTCGGTAAGTGGTCCATTTGCCGCCCAGCAGACTGAACAACCCACTTTCGGGGTCGTACTCCACTTCATGGTCGCGTAATAAACCCTTTGTATGTTTTTTGGAGGCGGCAATCAGGGGGCGAAGGCCGCCAAAACCGGCTTTTACCAGATTTTTACTCAAAATTTGCGATACGTAAGGTTGTAACGTTTCCAATAAAAACCGGACTTCTGCTGCCATTAATACCGGTTCCTGCTCCGGATTGGGAACATCCTGGTCGGTGGTGCCCAGCATCAACTCGCCCTGAAACGGAATCGCAAAAACTACCCGCCCATCGGGTGTTTTCGGGATCAGCAACGCAGTATCCGGGCTGCCGGTTACCGATTGCGGCAACAGCAGATGCACGCCCTTGGAGGGGCGCATACGATCCGGTAAGTCCGGATTAGCCATGCGGCGCACGGTGTCGGCGCCAGGGCCGGTGCAATTGAGGAACAAAGGGGCCCGTATATGGAGTGCGGAGTGCGAGGATTGTTGAAGGTTTGGCGACAGCCGGTCCCGCAAAACGGCTGTTTGCAGGCGACCTTCGTCGTTTTTTTCGAACCCCGTAACTTCGGCGTGATTGAGGACGACTGCGCCGGCTTCAGCGGCGCTTTGCACGAGTGCCAGGCAATAGCGGGCATCGTCGAGTTGGCCGTCGTAGTATAGCACTGCGCTATGCAGGCGGTCTGTGAGGCCGGGCAGCAGGTGTTTGGTTTCGGCTTTACTCAGCCAGCGGCTGCCGGGCAATTTATCCCTGTCGGAGGCAAACCGGTCGTAGAGCCACAAGCCGATCCGGAAGTAAAGCCCTTCCCACCAACTGAATACCGGCGTTACCAGCGCAAGCGGGCGGGCGAGGTGGGGGGCGTTGGTGAGCACGGTATGCCGTTCTTCGAGGCCGTGGCGTACCTGCCGGAGTTGGGCGAAATCGAATTTTTTAAAAGCCTGTTCCAGGTAGCGCACACCGCCGTGGATCAGTTTGGTGCTTTTGGAAGACGTTTCGGCGGCGAAGTCGGTTTTTTCCACCAAAACCACTTTTAACCCGCGCAGGGCGGCATCGAGCGCGCAGCCGGCGCCGGAAGCGCCGCCGCCGATGATGCAGAGGTCGAAGGTTTCGGTTTGCAGGCGGTGCAGGGATTTTTTGCGATCCATTTTTTAGTTTGTACGCCCATCTATCCGGGCCTGCAATTGTTCGATGAGTGTGTTATCTAAACGATAGAAATAGACCCGGCCATATATTAAACTTTTGCTCTCAACATTTGCTCCCACCTCCACGAATCCTCCAGGGCCTCGCGCAGGCTGCGCTTAGCCGTCCAACCCAATTGTTCCCGTGCTTTTGTAGCATCGGCATAAACGGCCGTGACATCTCCTGCGCGGCGCGGGCCGATGCGGTAATTCAGGGCTTGCCCGCTTACACTTTCGAAAGTCCGGATGAGTTCCAGCACGCTGTTGCCTTGTCCGGCGCCGATGTTGAATACATCGTAATGGCTGCCGGCGCCTGTCATTTGCCCAAGCGCCTGCAGGGCGGAAACGTGGGCCTCGGCCAGGTCCATGACATGGATGTAATCGCGGATGCAAGTCCCGTCGGGGGTAGGGTAATCGTCGCCGAAAACCGTGAGTTGTTGCCGGAGACCCGAAGCGGTTTGCAGGAGGTAGGGCACGAGGTTGCTGGGTATGCCCAGCGGTAACTCACCGATCTGCGCGCTCGGGTGCGCACCGATGGGATTGAAATACCGCAATGCAATCATTTTCAGCGCTTTGTTTGCCGCGTCTACATCGCGCAGGATTTCTTCTCCGATTTGTTTGGTATTACCATACACTGAAGCGGCGGGTTGTATCGGGGTCAATTCGGTTACCGGCAGCACCTCCGGTTCGCCATAAACGGTGCAGGAAGAGGAGAAAATAAGGTTGGAAACACCCGTTTCCAACATCACATCCATTAAAGTGAGGAGCGAACCCAGGTTATTGCGGTAGTACCGAAGCGGCTCTTCCATGGATTCCCCCACGGCTTTAAACGCCGCAAAATGAATCACGCCGCGTACGTTTTCCTGTTGAAACAAATCGAGCAACGTTTGACGGTCGTTGCAATCGTGTGCCACACAGGGTACTTCATATCCCAAAATTTGTTTTAACCCTTCCAGCACGCTTTGTTGCGAATTGGAAAAATCGTCGATAATAACCGGTCGGAAACCGGCCTCTGCCAGGGCCACTACCGTGTGGCTGCCGATAAATCCCGCGCCGCCGGTAACCAAGATCGTGTTGTTCGTCATTTTAAATTTTTAAAGTCGTAGGTAAGGTAGGGACAATTAAAATACGCAACTTTAAAGCGATTTTTAAAACATCAAAAAATGAAAAAGATAAACTGTAAAATCTGTACTATAGTACTCCTTATTAATTTTTTCGGTCAATTATTACTCGCCCAGGCCGGCGCCCCGGCTGCCGTGACTCCCACTCCCGCCCAACTCGCCTGGCACGACACGGAGTTTTACCTGTTCTTTCATTTCGGCCCCAACACGTTCACTAACCTCGAATGGGGCCACGGCACCGAAACCGAGGAGTTGTTTAACCCCACTGCGCTCGATTGCGACCAGTGGTGCCGGATCGCGAAACAAGCCGGCGCCCGGGGCGTAATCATCACCGCCAAACACCACGATGGTTTCTGCCTCTGGCCTTCCAAATACTCGACGCACACCGTGCGCGAAAGTCCCTGGAAAAATGGCAAAGGCGATGTGCTGCGCGAACTTTCCGACGCTTGCCGGCGCCACGGCCTGAAATTCGGCGTTTATCTGTCCCCCTGGGATCGCAACCACCCCCAATACGGCACGGCCGAATACAACGACGTGTACGCCAATACCCTCACTGAACTGCTGACCGGCTACGGCGAACTCTTCGAAGTGTGGTGGGATGGCGCCAACGGTGAAGGCCCCAACGGGAAAAAGCAGACGTACGACTTCCACCGTTTTGAAAAACTAGTAGCTCAATACCAGCCCAACGCTATAATTTTCAGCGATATCGGCCCTGGTTGCCGCTGGGCCGGCAACGAGCAGGGCACCGTGAATGAAACCAACTGGTGTACGCTCGATACCGCCAGCTACGGCAGGGGCGCTACCGGGCCGCCGGCCGATACCCTGCAACGCGGCAATGAAAACGGCGCACACTGGATTCCCGCCGAATGCGACGTAAGTATTCGCCCGGGCTGGTTTTACCACCCGGAGGAAGACACGCGGGTGAAAACGCCGGAACAACTGTTTGATATTTACCTGAAATCCGTGGGGCGCGGGGCCAACCTGATCCTGAATGTGCCGCCGGACCGGCGTGGGCTGATCCATGAACAGGATTCGGCGAACCTCGTAGCCTTTGGCGGAAAGGTGCGGACCGCGTTCGGGAAGAACCTGGCAAGCGGTAAAAAAGTGAAACCCGAGTTTGGCGGCGGGTGGTATGTCCCGATACGCCAGTTCCGCCGTCTGGTGGATAACGACGCATATTCCTGGTCGGAAACCGGTTCATTTGTGCTGAATTTGCGCTGCAAACACCGGTTTAATACCCTCGTTTTGCAGGAATACATCACCACAGGGCAGCGGGTTCGGGCTTTCCGGGTGGATATCTGGCAGGCCGGCGCCTGGAAGGAGATCGCACGGTCCACGACCATTGGGCATAAAAAAATCCTTCGCTTCCCGGAAGTGAAAGCCAAAAAAGTCCGGATTACCATTTCGGATACGAAACTGACCCCCCGGTTAAGCGAGGTACAGGTATTTCAGGTGAAATCTGAGCCGGTGAAGCAGGAATAAAAACAGGATTTCTGTTATTGCCTCTTGCTTTTTGTCTGTTGAACAAATTCCGGCTCATCCTCTGCGCCGATTTCAGCATGACTGTTTGATAAACCGCAAGCGGCGCTGGCCAGCAGGGTCAGGAAAATGATTAGGTACGTCTCCATGTTCTGGGAGGATTAAAAACGGTGATTGGATATGCGTTGTGGGGTTAACGTATTATTTCCGTCTGCCGTATTTGCCGGAAGGCTGCTATTTGTCAAATCGTATTTTTTCGGGCCGCAGATTAACAGGTCAATCGCCGGACGCGTCACTAGTAGCAAAAATCAGGCCCGAAGTACCTGGAATATTTTCAAAAATTATTTCAAAAAAAGGAAAGAAAATTCAGGGTGTTCCGTAGTAGTAGGTGAAGTTTAAAAACAACATTTACTCACTATAAAAAATGCAGTCATGAAAAAGCAAATCGTGAATCTGATTGGAAGTCTCGTCCTTTTGACGGGTATTATTGTGTTGTACCCCCGCTGCGAATCCGGCGCCAGTGAAATGGCCGAGATGGACGCCGTAGCCGGTATGGTTACCGATCGCGGTGGCGCGCCCAACCAGGCCAAAGATGTTTGTCTGTGCCTGACCAGCGAATACCCGGTAGAAAACCTGTCGAAAGCGGAGCAAGATGCGCTGCTCTACATGCGCGAAGAGGAAAAACTGGCACATGATGTTTATACCGTCCTGTTCGACCAATGGGGAGCCCAGGTATTTTCCAACATTGCAGGCGCCGAACAACGTCACACCGAGGCTATACTTTGTTTGTTGAATAAATACAAACTGACCGACCCCGCCGGTAACAATGCGGTCGGCGTTTTTCAAAATACCATCTTACAAAAGTTGTATAACGACTTGATTGCCGAAGGCAAACAAAGCAAAGCCGCAGCATTTGCCGTAGGCGCAAAAATTGAAGATGTAGATATTGCCGACTTGCTAAAAGCATTGCCCAATATGGATAACGCCGACGTACGCGCTGTTTTCGGCGAACTGACTCGCGGATCGCGCAATCACCTGCGGGCTTTTGTCACCAACCTCGAAGCGATAAATATGACCTATATCCCGGCGTTTATCAGCCAGCAGTTGTTTGATGAAATCACCAATTCTCCGCAGGAAAAGGGCGGATCTCTCTGCGGAACCTGCCTGAATGCCAATAACCCGAACTGCAAAGCCAATCCGAACTGCACCGGTCCTAATGGCCAAAAAGGCTGTCTGGGCAACGGGCCGAACGGAAATAACAACTGTATAGGCAACGGGCCAAAAGGGAATAAAGGTTGCCCCGGCAACGGTCCGAATGGAAATAACGGCAATGGAAATGGGCCGAAGGGGAATAACGGCCCCGGTAATGGAAACAACGGTGGCAACGGTAACGGCCCGAAAGGGAATAATGGCGGCGGGAATTAATTCCTGGTGAATCTATTGACTACTTTAGTGTTTTTTTTGAACCACTTTAGTACACATTAGTCCACTTTAGCCGATTTCGAGGGGTTTGAACGACAACTCAGTGCGCTCAAAATCTCCTCTAAATCGGCTAAAATGGCCTAATGTGTACTAAAGTGGTTCAAAAAAAACACAAAGCATTTTAGCAGTACTTCCGAAATCCCGGTCTCATGCTCACGCCAAAATTTATATGCGACGGATTAAGTGATCTGGAAATCATCCGGAAGTCGCTGGAAGTGGTGGATTATTTCTCCTGTCTGTATGAGCGGTACGAAGAAAAACTAATGCGTTATATCAAGCGGGTGGCGTTCGCTACCGACGAAGAAGCCGCCGATATCCTGCAGGAGTCTTTTATCAAAATTTGGAAAAACCTGAACGCCGTGGACCAAAGTCTGAAATTGTCGAGTTGGATCTACCGGATCGTACACAACGAGGCGATTTCTTTTTTACGGCAAAAAAAATCCTTCGGTAAAAACCAAAATATACCCTGGGACGATACCCGCTATGCCGAGCTGCCGGATGATACCTTGCCGGAAGAAGCTGAAGAACTGGAGTACCGGGATAAACTGACGCACCACATTTTGGCCCGATTGCCGGAACAATACAAAGAAGTGCTGATCCTGAAATTTCTGGAGAACATGAGTTATGAAGAGATTTCAGATATTTTGAAGATACCGGAAGGCACGGTAGCCATTCGTATAAACCGGGCAAAAAAAATCTTCCGGAAATACGCGGAACACCCTTTCTGAATTCAACTCGTATAATTATGAAACCATCGGAAAAATTGCTGCAAACGATCCGGGAGCGCGACATCAAGCCGGTTCCGAAGGGTTATTTTATCCTGAGAAACGCCCTGCTTTGGACCGGATTCGCCGTAGCCATGCTGTTGGGCGCCGTTGCTTTTTCGGTGATCCTTTTTTGTATTCAACAAACGGATTTCGACCTCGTCAGCCACCTGTCGCATTCCCGCCTGGAGTTTTTCCTAGGCCTCCTGCCCTTTTTCTGGATCGTTTCCCTGATTGTTTTTCTGGTTGTAGCGATGACCAGTTTCAAACACTCCGGTAAAGGATACAAACTGGAAACCGGACGTTTGGCGGCCTACTGTGCAGCGTTGAGCATTTTGCTGGGCGCCCTGTTCTTTCTGGCCGGGGGCGGGCGTGAACTCGAACAGGCTTTTGGCGTTCGGGTCGGTTTATATGAAAGTATACAGGAAAAAAAGGTCAAAATCTGGTCGATGCCCGCCAACGGGTACCTGTCGGGCACTATTGAAACTGCCGGCGACAGCACGATTACCCTGCACGATTTCAATAGCAAAACCTGGATCATTGAATACGCCGACGCTTTTGTTGCGCCGGTGGTGGCGCTTGAAGCCGGCGAAAAAGTGAAAATGATCGGCAAGCAGCAGGGCGATGGCCGGTTCCGGGCGGAAGAAATAAGGCCCTGGGGTGGTCCGGGGATGCGTATGCGGCAAAAGTGAAAGTACCAAAGAACACTGCTGGACATTTTCAATTTTAACACATAGGCACATAGAACACATAGGCTTTAAACCTTTGAAAATCAAAAAACTATGTGCTCTATGTGCCTATGTGTTAAAAAATATCCAGCAGTGTGTTATCAAAGTCGTATTATAACCGCGTGGCCTCCAATTTATGTCCATTCAAAAAATCCCGCACATTCATCCGCCGTTTTCCCTCCATTTGTAATTCCAGTACCTGAACAAAACCGTCCAACGTACTGATTTTCAGCAAACTTTTGCCATCGGAAACAAATTGCCCCGGCGGGAGTGCCGACCGAGGCTCCGCTTTTTCCGTACGCAGAATCTTCAATGTTTTTCCTTCAAAACTCGTCCAGGCGCCCGGGTAAGGACTGAGGCCGCGGATAAAATTATGCACCTGCACCGTGGGCTGGCTGAAGTTGATCCGGCAGGTTTCGGTGAAAATTTTGGGCGCGTGCGTGGCCTCGGTGTCGGATTGTTGCAGGGGCCGGGCTTCGCCGCGTTCGATGGCCTGTACGGTACGCAGCACCACCTGGGCGCCGAGCAGCATCATACGGTCGTGTACTTCGCCGGCGGTGTCGTTTTCGCCGATGGGTAGTTTTTCCTGGAACAGGATATCGCCGGTGTCAATTTCGTGCCGGAGCAAAAAAGTAGTAACCCCCGTTTCGGGTTCGCCGTTGATGATGGCCCAGTTGATGGGCGCCGCGCCGCGGTATTTGGGCAGCAAGGAGCCGTGCAGGTTGAGCGTGCCGAGCGGCGGCATGTTCCACACCACTTCGGGCAACATCCGGAACGCAACCACGACCTGCAAATCTGCCCGAAGGGCGCGGAGTTCTTCGAGAAAAGCCGGGTTTTTCAGTTTTTCCGGCTGTAACACCCGTAAGCCGTGAGCCACGGCAAATTTTTTGACCGCTGACTCCTGAATGCCCGACCGGCCGCCGGGTTTGTCCACCGCGGTAATAACAGCCGGGATGTCGTATCCGTGCTGCAACAAAATCTCAAGCGACGGCACGGCGAAATCGGGCGTGCCCATAAAAACGATACGCATGGCGCAAACTTCCGCTTTTTTCGGGAAAACCGTCAACATAACGCTCCAGGCTTTACTCGTCAGACGACTTGGAGTCGGCATGCGAGTGTTGCCTGCGGTCAGGTGACTTCAAGTCGTCTGACCGATTGTTAATACTACTTTACCACAATAACTATTTAGTCTGATTTTTAAACCACAGAGTACACAAAGTGCACATTAGCAACACTAAATGGAGAAACTAATGTGCACTTTGTGTACTCTGTGGTTTAAAAATCAGGCTAAGTAGTACTAAGTTGACTACATCAGACTTCAGTCACCCGGCGAATAACGTAACAGCCAGTAGTTTTTGAAAAACACTTTCCGTCGGGTATAAGTCGTATTTATATCTCGTACCGACAAGGTCACATATCCGGCCAACCCTGTTACTTTTGCGATTATTTTTAATTTAAGAAACCGATCAAAAACAATTAGGCCAAATGATTGACGCATTCATTGTAGTGTAATGGTTTGGGAATTTTTTCAATTCATCATTCATCATTCATCATTCATCATTCATCATTCATCATTCATCATTCATCATTCATCATTCATCATTCATCATTCATCATTCATCATTCATCATTCATCATTCATCATTCATCATTCATC
>CAUJEY010000086.1 GCA_963169325.1 Bacteroidota bacterium | reverse complement strand
ATGAGCAGCTGATTTTGAGCCGAATTGACAACGAACTTTATTTAGGCACCCCGAAAGGGGTTTACAAGATTGACCAGGTAAACAACCGCATTGTAAAGTCGGAAACCTTTTCCAAAGTTATAGGGGAACAACAGGTCTATTTGCTGGTGCAGGATAACCAAAAAAACGTACATGTCTACACGGAAGACATCGCAGGTTTTTTTAAACAAATCAGTGCCGGCAACTATACGTTCGTGCCGTCCTCCTTGTTTCAGTTGCGCTATTCTTTCAACAACGACCTGCTGAACATTTCGGTGAATATGGGCGACGGCGTGTTGTTCAATGCCAACGAAGGCTTTATCCAATACAGGCCCGAATTGGAGGACCGTTTGGCAGCAGAAAAACCGCTGATTGTAAGCAGAGTGGTCAATGTGGCGGAAGACAGCATTTTGTATGCACGAAAACCCTTTGAAGTAAAACCGGAAAACCCGGCGCAATTGACCGTTTCTTACCGGGCAAAAGTTTTACAGTTCGAAGTGGAGGCTTTTCAGTTTAATGAAGTGGACAACCAACAGTTCCGCTATTATTTGAAAGGTTTTGACGAAGGTTACGGCGAATGGACCCACGCCACGGCCAAGGAATACACCAATCTGAAAGAAGGCGAATACGAGTTCAATGTGCAGACCAAAAACTATCTGGGGCAAATAATAACCAGTCAGCCCCTTTATTTGAGGGTGCAACCGCCGTTTCACAGGAGCCTGCCTGCCCGGATTTTATATGTGGCACTCGGCGCTTTGGCCTTGCTGCTGGTGTCCAGGCTGCAAAAGCACCGTTACAACCTGAAAGCACTGGCAGTGGAAGATGCAAAACAAAAAGAGCTTTTAAACAAACAACAGGAATTGGTAGCCATCGAACGCCAAAAAGAACAGGAGGTACGGCAGATTGAGGAAGATAAAATTAAAAGCGAATTGCGGCATCTCAACAACCTGCTGGCGGCTTCCACCATGAACCTGGTGGTGAAAAACGAGTTCATGGAAACCATCAAAGAAGAACTGAAAGAGGTGAAGCGAAAAGGGAAAAGTATGGAAACGAAGCAAGCATTGGAGAAAATCGTAAAGGAGATAGACACCACCCTGAGACTTCAGGAAGACTGGAAACAGTTTGAATATCATTTTGACCAGGTTCACGGAGACTTTCTGAACCGCTTGAGGGAACAGTTCCATGACCTCACGCCCAATGAGCAAAAACTCTGCGCCCTGTTGCGGCTAAATCTGAGTACCAAGGAAATCTCCAACCTCATGAGCATCTCCCTCCGGGGGGTGGAAATCGCCCGTTACCGCCTCCGCAAAAAATTGGGGCTGGACCAGGGGCAAAATTTGTCGAAGTTTATTTTGGAGTATTAGCAGGCAATGTGGTCGGGATGCACACTGCTGGATATTTTAAACACATAGGCACATAGGACACATAGTTTTTTGATTTTCAAAAGTTTAAAACCTATGTGTCCTATGTGCCTATGTGTTTAAAAATGTCCGGTAGTGTGAGGTCGGGAGGTCACCTTTTTCGTTCCTCAAATACAACAGAGGTCCCACCGCCCCGGTATTTCGGTAAATTGATCAGCAACACGCCCAATAGAATTACAGCTAATACCGCCAGTTGCTGCCAATGAAACGGTTCGGAGGCAATCAGCCAACCCAGCAACATCGCTACCACCGGATTCACGTAGGCATAAGTGCCCACTTGCACCATGGGCCGAATTTTCAGCAACCACACATAAGACAAGTAGCCGATCAGCGAACCGAAAGTGGTCAGGTAGGCCAGGCCGAACCAGGATTGGGCACTGACCTCCGAAGGAGCAAACGCAGCGGTTTCGCCCTGTTGCCAGCTCACCGCCAGACTAAACAATCCGGCTGCCAGCATTTGGATGCCGGCGCCCATTGTAGTGGATGTCCTGGCAGGGCGGTACTTCAGGTACAGCGAACCTATTGCCCAAGCCAAACACCCGCCCATCAACGCCAGCATCGCAAACGTTTGTACATCCATGTCCTGCCCGAGGGAGAAAGTGTTCCCCCCGAACAGCCACAAAATGCCGGCGAATCCCATAACTACTCCGGTGAGAATGAGGCCGTTGGAAAAATTGAACGACCATTGTTTGTAGTCCAATAGTACAAACCAGAAGGGCATGCTGGCTACCATGGTGGCGGCCAAACCGGACGAAATATATTGCTCCGACCATACGATGGCGCCGGTGCCCCCAAACAGCATCAGGGTGCCGGCAAATGCGTGTTGCAGGGTAGGACGTATAGCAGGTCGTTCCCCTTTTGCGAGGCTCCAAATCAGCAAAATGCCCCCCGCAATCGAAAACCGCATGCCCGAGAGCAAAAACGGCGGGATCGTATGAAGCCCGGCTAAAATGGCGATATAGGTAGAGCCCCATATCAGGTAAATGGCGGTAAATGCAGCCAGGATCATGCCCGGGCTGGCTTTGGTAGTTTCCGTTTTCATAAACTTTATGTTCAAATGGTTGCAGTAGCTGGGGTTTTAGCCCGGATTAAGGCAAGCACCAATCCAATTTGACCAATGTGATACACATCGTGTTGGGCGATGTAGTAGGAAAGATTTGTTTTCATAGCTTAATTTTCCTGTTTTAAAAGTATCTTTACCGGTAAAAATATTTTAGGCGGTAAAAATACAGGTACTTTTACCAACAAAGCAAGTTTTAGTAGTAAAAAAATTTATGGAAAATCCGCTCGACTCCCTTTCGTTTGATGGCGGCTGGCTTTGCCTGGACTTTACGAATACCGTTTCTTCCCGCAAACCGGCCATAGGCGACGAATACCTGCGGGATTGGGACGATTTTAGAATATGGGTACGCCGGGCCGGCGTGTTTGCCGTGGAGGAATGGCACTTGTGGAACCGGTTGCCGGAAAGCAATATAGAGGAAGTGCGCGCACTACGCGAAGCGCTGTACAGCCTTTTTGAACATTACGCCCGCACCGGTACGCTCGACCCGGCACACCTGGATACCCTGAATGCCTTCCTGCACGAAGTGTACCCGCACACCCGGTTGTGCCTCACCGGGGAAGGTTTGCACCGGGGCCTGGAAAACGCGCCGCATCCTGAAAAACCGCTTTGGCTAATCGCACTTTCTGCCGAGGCACTGCTTCTCGGCGATCGCCTGCCGCGCGTCAAAGCCTGCGACAATTGCGGCTGGCTTTTTCTCGATACCAGTAAAAACGGCGCCCGCCGCTGGTGCAACATGCAAACCTGCGGCAGCCAGATCAAGGCAAAAGCGTATTACCACCGAAAGAAAGAAACGGACAGAGGTATCTGAGGGGTTTTACTCCTGCAGCATAAACTCCTGCCGCGCCACCCCAAACGGCGTATTCAAAAAACAAAAATGTTTTCCGGTATTTCGGAAAACGCTGCGCGGCACCCGGATGAGGTGCGGGCCGGCTGAAAACGACTCATCCAGGGTAAAAACATTCCAGGCGCCCTCCGGCTCAAAAATACTGAGGGTGATTTTTGCCAGTTCAGGAACGGTTATTTCAAAATACAGATCCGTTTTGTCGGCCGTGGGCGGATTCAGTTTGATGCGGACACTGCCCGTGGCGGCCATCAGGGCTTTGAAATCATTGCGAATTTGCTGCCGGTTGAGCACCTCGAAAAAATTCAGAAACAACGTTGTAGGCGGCAGATCATAACCGGCAACCTGAAATGAATCCATTTGCAACATACCACGTTCCAGGATGCTCGATTTGATTTCCCGCGTGAAAGTTTCCGGTACGTTTTCCCCCGGCCCAATAGTTGCCGAACTACTATCGGAAGCCAGGTGATAAGAAAAATCGGGCAATAACTGATCATCGATCCAAAGTTCCGGGCGCAACGCCAACATCGCTAATGCATCGGCACGCGAGCAGCCGCGGCCCCGCGCGATGGGTTGATCGACCGGCAGGATTTGTCCCTGCGCGTCAGACATCCGCACCAGATACAGGTGTTCTATTGTTTCATACCAGCCGCCCCAGCGGATCGTCAGGGTGTGCGCGTCGCGGTTTCGGCGCAGCGCCAGCCGGGGGTCGTTGTCCGGCACGATAACCAGTCTTTTTTGGAACAGTTCATCGTGTTGTTCCGCTGTTTTCAACAGGAGTGAAACAGTTGCTCCGGGTTTCACGAGATGGCGATAATTTTCCAGGTTCTGTTGCAACCGGCGGTAATCTTCCGGTTCCAGGGCAGCGCCCACTCCGAACGTAGTGTTGCCCACATCCGGAAACTGAACGCTTACCGCGATCGGTTTTGGGGTAGCATTACGTTTCCACTCCACCACGGGCAATTGCTGAACGGTTTGCCAAAACTCCGTTACGGTGAAAAAATCCCGGTTGGAAGTATCGTAAATATCCTCCCTGCCCCAAATGACCCGCTCCAGCAAGTTGCTGTTCAGGAACGACGCCGGGGCCGACTGCCACATACCCCGCCCGGCAGTTTCTTTCTTTTGCTCCGGTTCCCGGATATTTATTTCTATCGAGGCCACGGTGCGGCCGTCCAGATTCAAGCCAGTGAGTTGAAATACCTGTCCGGGTACGGCCTTCTGCCCAAAAGCAGTGTCTAACGCCCCAATCTGAGACACATAATCTTCGGTATCTACCGGCCGGCCTTCAAACTTGAAGGAAATGGTCCCGAGTATTGCCGTACCGTTCCACAAACGCGGCGTGCTCAAAAGCATTTGCCGGAATTCGGATGGTATGGCTGTCATTTTACCCTTAAAACCATTGGCCTCGGTCATCTCGCATTGCTGTGCCCCCCAATAGAAGATATATTTCGTACCGGGGGCAGGCGCCGGTTGCTTCGTTTGAAAAGAAAAAATGGGTGCAAGCAGGGCGAAAAACAGCAATCGGTGAAAGACTCCGGATCGAGTACGAGTCATGGTGTGTACGTGTTACATTTTTTAAACACATAGGCACATAGGGCACATAGTTTTTTGATTATCAAACGTTTAAAACCTATGTGGTCTATGTGCCTATGTGTTAAATTAAAAATGCACCTGAAATAGGCCGAATAGTGCGCCTGCGGATCATCTTACAAATCAAACTTGATCCCCTGCGCCAACGGTATCGTTGTCGAGTAGTTGATCGTATTCGTTTGCCTGCGCATATAGGCTTTCCACGCATCGGAGCCCGATTCGCGGCCGCCGCCGGTTTCTTTTTCGCCACCGAAAGCCCCGCCGATCTCAGCGCCCGAGGTGCCGATGTTGACATTGGCAATACCGCAGTCCGAACCTGCCGCCGACAGGAACCGTTCGGCCTCGCGCAGGTTGTTGGTCATAATGGCCGACGACAGACCTTGGGGCACACCGTTTTGCAGGGCGATAGCCTCTTCTATGTCTTTGTATTTCAGCAGGTAAAGAATCGGCGCGAAGGTTTCGTGCTGCACGATGGCCCAATCGTTTTGCGCTTCGGCAATACAGGGTTTTACGTAGCAACCGCTTTCATAGCCGGCGCCTTTCAGCACACCGCCGTCCACCACGAATTTGCCGCCTGCTTTTTTAATTTCCGAAATGGCGTGCAGGTAATTTTCCACGGCGCCCGTATCGATCAGCGGTCCCACGTGGTTGTTCGGGTCGAGCGGATCACCGATGCGGAGTTGTTTATAAGCGCCGGCGAGGGCGGTCTTGACGTCGTTGTACAAGCTTTCGTGAATGATCAGCCGGCGTGTGGAGGTGCAACGTTGTCCGGCCGTGCCTACGGCGCCGAACACGGCGCCCGTCAGCACAATTTTCAAATCGGCAGAAGGCGCAATAATAATGGCGTTGTTGCCGCCCAGTTCGAGCAGGCTGCGGCCCAGGCGCTCGGCCACGGCCTTGCCCACGATCTTGCCCATCCGGGTACTACCGGTGGCGCTGATGAGGGGTACGCGGGCGTCTTTGGTCATGTATTCGCCCACTTTATAGTCGCCGTTGATGACCGAACAAATACCTTCGGGCAGGTCGTTGGCTTTTAAAACTTTCTGGAACAGATTCTGACAGGCAATTGCGCAAAGTGGCACCTTTTCGGAAGGTTTCCACACACACACGTCGCCGCATACGAAGGCGAGCATGGCATTCCACGACCACACGGCTACGGGGAAGTTGAAGGCCGACACGATGCCCACGATACCCAGCGGATGCCACTGTTCGTACATGCGGTGACTGGGGCGTTCGCTGTGCATGGTCAGGCCGTACAATTGACGCGAGAGACCTACGGCGAAATCGCAGATATCGATCATTTCCTGCACTTCCCCCCAACCTTCCTGCAGGCTTTTTCCCATTTCATAACTCACCAAACGGCCGAGCGGGTCCTTATACTGCCGTAAAATATCGCCGTACTGACGCACGATTTCGCCGCGCCTGGGCGCCGGCATGTCGCGCCATACCAGGAAGGCTTCCTGGGCGCGGGTGATGACTTGTTCGTATTGTTCACGGGTGGTGATGGTGACCGAACCGATCAGTTCGGCATCCACCGGCGAGTGACTGTGGAGGCTGCGGGCGCTGCCGCTGAGGTGTTCCTGGCCGGTCCAGGTGCCCGGATTTTTGGCCTTGAGGCCGAGTTTGCGGAGAAAATCTTTTTGCATGAAATGTGGTTGCTGGTTAGATGGTTTGAGGGTTGCTGGTTAGAGGGTTTGAGGTTTCCGGTTGATGTGCCGGTTAAAACGGGCGCTAAGGTAGGGAAAGCGGGCGGGGAATTTTGGCGACAGAATTCCAAAAAGTATGAATTATATAATTTTTACCAGAAATTATGTAATGCTGTTGGATTACAGGGGCCGGACCTTCGCCGGTGGCTTCAGCGCTATCAAATCCACATCCAGTTTTAATCTAAATTATTTCATGAAAAGAAAAGTTTTACTCGTCGTAGCGGCTAGTTCGCTGCTATTATCTTGCCCGAATTTAATTTTCGGACAGGCGCCCAACCTGGGAACAACTTCCAATTTTGCCTTATTTACTGCCGTTGGCGCATTTAACAATAATGGGCCATCCATCGTAACCGGCGATGTCGGTACAGATATGGGCGCATTCAACGCATTCCCGCCTGGAACATTATTTGGCGATAGGTATGTGGAAGATGTTGTTTCCGAACAAGCGGCAACTGATGTAGCTATTGCTTTTGGCGATTTGAGCGGACTTTCTTGTGGCGCGGGGATAGGAGCCACATTAGGCAACGGCCAAATACTTATTCCAAACGTTTACTGTACGGTAGGTGCGGCAACCTTAGAAGGCAATTTAACTTTAGATGCACAAGGCGATCCTGCTGCTATTTTTGTTATACGGATAAACGGCGCTTTTGCCACGGGCAATTCCACAAACATTTTACTGGCCGGCGGAGCCAACTTGTGCAATGTATATTGGCAAATAAACGGACAATTTACCCTGGGCGAGAGTTCACTTTTCTTAGGCACGCTGATTGCCGACGGAGCAATTACCTTAAACCCCGCGTCTACCCTTAACGGCAGAGCGCTTTCGGTCGCCGGCGCGATAACGACCAGCTCCACCCTTGTTAACAGAAGCCTCTGTTTGCCGCCGACCATTGCTTGCGCTGTCGCTGTCGGGGTTTCGTGCGACAACCAGGTTCCGCCCCCGGACATTAATTCGGTTCTTGTGACGACGACCTGCCCCGGCGTTTACACGGTAATCCATCTGGATGACCTTATTTCGAATCAAACCTGCCCGAACCGGTTTACCATTACACGCACGTACCAGGTGACAGATGCTTGCGGAGAAACCGCTTCCTGCTCGCAGTTGATTACGGTAAACGATCAGACGCCGCCAGTAATCACCTGCCCGATTGTGGTTTCGCCCCTGGAGTGCCCGGCTGCGCTGGCTTTCCCGCCTGCTACCGCAACCGATTTGTGCGATGCCAGCCCGATGATCACTTTTGATGACCTTACCACGCCGGGCGGTATCTGCCCGCAAGAAAGCAGCGTAACGCGTACCTGGACAGCCACCGACAATTGCGGAAACTCCGCCTCTTGCAGCCGTACCATTTCCCTCACGGATAATACGCCGCCGGTGATCACCTGTCCGGTCGTCGTTTCGCCGCTGGAATGCCTGGCTATGCCAATTTTCCCGCCTGCCACCGCCACCGATTTGTGCGACGCCAACCCGGTTATTACGATTAATGACCTTACAACCCCGGGCGGTATTTGCCCGCAAGATTATAGCGTAACGCGTACCTGGACAGCCACGGACGTTTGCGGGAATACCACCTCTTGCAGCCGTACTATTTCCGTTTCGGATAATACCCCGCCGGTGATCACCTGCCCGGTCGTCGTTTCGCCGATATTATGCCCGGCTACGCCGGTTTTCCCGCCGGCTACCGCTACCGATTTATGCGATGGCACCCCGTTAGTCACTTTTGATGACATTACGACGCCGGGCAATACGCCACAAGAATACAGTGTAACGCGTACCTGGACGGCTACGGATGATTGCGGCAATTCCGCCTCCTGTAGCCGTACGATAGTTGTGGAGGGCAGTTCTACTCCAATACTCAGCTGTCCAATCACGGTGCCCAATCTTACGCCAGACAGCAACTGCCAGGCTGTACTCGGTGATTATACCGCATTGGTGACCGCATCCAATGGATGTGGGGGTAGCCCTGTGATGGTTCAGGTTGTACAGTCACCGGTGGCAGGCACACTGGTGAACCCCGGCAGCATTACCGTTTACCTGACCGTAACGGATGGTAACGGGCAGGAATTCGTGTGTACATTTATGGTTACGATCAACGGAGGGTGTAATTGAGGTAAAACAACTATTCCCACTTGCCTTGTACGGGCGGCCCTGCTGAAGTGGGGCCGCCCGTTTATTTACCGGGATTATTTTTTCCGTTTATCTCTCTATGGAAAAAAGGAGTATTTCTGGGGGCAGCGTCTCCCCGGCCCAGATGTATCTTTGCTCCAAATATATCTCCCTATGCTCCTGTTTCCCCGCCTGTCGCTGGTTTATTGCGCCTTACTTTTTACTATTGGCGTATTTGCGCAAAAAACCTCCCCCACCCTTTTGCTAAAGCCCGCCTTCCTGTGTGCCGATAATCCGGCAAGGGACCATTTGTTAAAACAATATCCCGAACGCGAAAAAGCCCAAAACGAATTTGAAGATCAATTGTACCACCTCTTTTCAAAGGGTAATATGGGACAACCGGACGGCATTTCCGCCCTGTATACCATCCCGGTGGTGGTCCACATCATCCACAACGGCGGTGCGGAAAACATCTCTGATGCCCGGGTTTTAGATGCCATCAAAAACCTCAATGACGCGTTTGCGCACAGCGGGTATTTTGCACAAACAGGACCGGGAACCGATGCAAACATCCGGTTTTGCCTGGCCCGCCGGACGCCCGACGGTCTGTTCACCAGCGGTATTAACCGAATTGTTTCGCCGCTAACCAATATGACCATGGAAACACAGGACCTGTTCCTGAAAAACCTGATCCGTTGGGACCCGAAACGATACGTCAACATTTGGGTGGTCAATTCGATTGCAAGCATTTCGCTCGGGCCCGGCGTGGGAGGGTATGCCTATTTCCCCTCTTCCCATGGAAAACCGGAAGACGGCATTGTATGCCTGGCCGAATTATTTGGAAAAAGCCCGAAGGAAGATGTCGTGCTCACCCATGAAATGGGCCACTACCTGGGTTTGTATCACACCTTTGAAGGCGGCTGCCCAAACAGCGATTGCCAAAAAAACGGCGACCGCGTATGCGATACCCCTCCTGACCAGGCGCAACACACCGCCTGCGAAAACAATTCCTGCGACACCGACACCGACGCCCCGGCGCCAAATCCGTTCAGCGCGGATGTGGCCGACCCCACAGAGAATTTTATGGATTATTCCCCCTTCGAATGTTATTTCAATTTCACGCCCGGGCAAATAGCGCGGATGGAAAAGGCAATTACCCTGATCCGGAACAGTCTGTTGGATTCAGATGCGTGTTCCGATCCCTGCCCTGTTCCGATCACGGCTGCCTTTACAATTGATCCGCCAACCGGAATCGCGGGGGCTACATCAACCTTCACGAACCTCTCCACAGGTGCGGCCACTTATCAATGGCTGGTAAATGGCGTACCTTTTTCCACGGACGTTAATCCGGCCTATACGTTCAATTATGCCGGCGCTTTTACGATAACGCTGGTTGCCACAAGTGCCGATTCGAACTGCGCCGTTTCCAAAATCACCCTGCCATATCAGGTGGAATGTCCAATAAACATTACTGTTACGATCAGCACAGATAATATCAAGGTTGGGGAAACCGTCACGTTTTCCAGTATTACGAGTGGAGCCGACAGCCTGAAATGGTATATCAATGGTGTTGAAGTGGGTAATACGCCCGCCTTGTCGTACAACTTCCCAACGTCGGGAACCTACACCATCGGCTTATTTGCAAAAAATGCATTTTGCGAAGCAACCTATACCCAAAATGTGACAGCGTTGTTGCCTTGTCAGGAACAATCGAAGCGCTTGTTTGCCTATTCCTCGCCGGTTTCCACCTATTTCACCCACCTTCAGCATATCAGTCAAACCCCCGGGAAAACCCTGGTTACTTTGGGCACCCAGATAGACCCTGCCCTGCCCGACCCGAATGGAATAAAATACAGAGGTATATACGCTAAAATGACGCCTCAGGGAGAGGTGCTTTGGGCAAAAAAAATGAACGAGCGTTTGTATTATGCCCTGGAAACGATGCCGGACAACGGCCTTTTAATGACCGGCCGGTTTCTTTCCACCGGAAGCGGAATCAACGTATCGGCCCTCGCCAGAACGGACGCAGCAGGCACCATACTCTGGAGTAAACAGATGCAATACGATAATATAAATATCGCCCCTGCTCCGGATGGCAATATCTATTGCACTGCCTATGAAAACAAGTTTAGCATACTCAGCCTGGATGGAACCGATGGCAGTTTACGCTGGACCAAACAACTGCCTTTCAATGGTCCAATCTATTTTGCGCCCTATGCGTTGAAGACTGCTTCGAACGGCGACGGCCTTTTATTTGCCCAAAAAATCCAATCATTAGTCCGGAAAAACGTGATGCTCCGGATAGACCCGCTGGGCAATCTGCGTTGGAGCCGGGAATACCATAATTTCCCCGGCGATGAGAAATCCGGAAGCAATGCAACGCTTTTAACCCCTCACGCCGACGGCGGATTCACTTTTAGCAACAAGTATCAGCCGCAAAATTTAATAAACCCTGATACCGTCTGCCTTATTCGTTGCGATGCCGGCGGCATCCCCTTATGGGCGAATACCTATGTAGTACGGCCGCAAGCCACACGGCGGTTTATCGGCTGGATAAAAGCCACTTCCGATGAGGGAATACTGTTCCTGCTCTATGAACAATCCGGTACCACACAGTACTATACCCTGATACGGACCGACAGTCAGGGCAATCCGCGCTGGGCGACCGATATCAGCAATATCGGTTTACCCAGCCTGACCGGCGGTTGTACGCTGGGTCCGGAAGAAGATTTGATTCTTGGGTTACAGTCTAAACTGACGGCTATACTAAGATTTGATTCCGCCGGAATAGCCGGAGCATGTTTAAAAGCGCCCATTGTGGTAACCCGGCAACCCGTACCGGTCACCAGCACGTTGTTTACGCCAAGCTGGACAACCAGTATTTATGCTTTGCGGGATTATCCATTGACAGCTGAACCTATAACGCTGCTGCGATCCGATTTTTGCAGTACCCTGCCCCCTTGCCCCGAAATTTGCGACAACGGCTTTGACGACGATGAAGACGGGTATTTGGATTGTTATGATGCTGATTGTCCGTGTTTTACGGCCTCCAGTTGCAGCGCCCCTCCCGGCACACCTGCTACCGGATCTATCAGCGTCAAACAATCCTGGCAATCGTCGGGCGGGCAACTGTCGCCCGAAGTAACGCCTTATGTGGGCAACCTCAATCCGCAAACAGATACCATTCCGGAAGTCTTAACCCTCGGAATTATACAAAACAGTGTTGACCATATAAAAATATTCAAAGGCGACGGTTCCAATGCCGCCAATCCGGACCGGTTGCCCTTGCCAAAAAAAATGCTGCTCTACAACAGTTCCGGAATGGCTATCGGCGATTTGGATCGCGATGGCAGTCCGGAATTGGTATTGGTTGAACTTGATTCATTTGTCCGGATTTACCGCAACTATGTGCCCGGCGCCAACCCGGCCATGCAATTGTGGCTGAGCTCCGACCTGCGAGCGGCGTCCTTTTTCAGCAAACCACAACTGGCTGATTTTGACCAGGATGGAAAACCGGAAATATACCTCGGCAACGAGATATTTCAACTGGACTATTCCAATCCAGCCAACCCGAAGTTAAAAAAAGTATTGAGCGGAAATGGGCCTTTCGGGCAATTTTCGACCTATTATCTTTTTTCCAAAAGCTCGGCGCCCATTGCAGTTGATATCCTCACACCCGCAGACTGTAACGGCGACCCCGATTGTAACGGACTGGAGCTCGTGGCCGGCCCGGTCATTTATGCCGTCGATCTCGACCCCCTGGATGAAGATGGGGTGGAGATCAAAATCGTGCGGGACCTCAACCTGCTACAACCGGCATACAATTGGAAGGATGGTTACACGGCCGTGGCGGATATGGACCTCAACGGCATTCCGGACATCATTGTGAATGCCGGCCGGCAAACATCGCCGACCGCGACGCAGACCGGGATTTATATATGGAATAAAAACGGAGCAGCCCAATTTCTGCCCGATCCGCCGCCTGGCAATTCAGGCGTATCTTTTTGTAGCGGTTATTTGTGCATTTCAAATGTGTACGATGATCGGAAACATGGATTTGCTAAAGATTTTCCCGAAATAATTGTCGCCAGCCGCTATGCCTTGAACTGTTTGAATCTCCAGGCTGCCGGCCTGAATCCCGCCCAACCCTGGTGGTGGACGGTAAGCACAAGTGACGATTCGGGTGGCACCGGGAGCACCGCCTTCGACCTCAACAATGACGGCTCGGAGGAAATTGTCTTTCGCGATGAAACACACCTTCGTATCCTTTACGGCGGCAATGCGCCTTTCCCGCCCGGCGTAGATGCCCAGCGCAACTGGTGGCAAACCCCAAGCAACAGCGGCACGGTTGATGAATATCCGGTAATCGCTGATGTGGACGCCGATGGAGCGGCGGAAATTGTCATGACGGGCCCTAATCCCGCAGCGGGATTTCAGAATCACCTCCGCGTATTTGAAAGTGCCGGCGCACCCTGGGCCGGCTGCCGCCAAATCTGGAACCAGCCCAATTACAACCCGGTGGCCATCAGCGACGATTTATCGATTCCGGCCCAGCAGCAGAAAAGTTGGCTGGAGTTCCCGGGCCCAGGTGGCGGCAAATTCCCGCTGAACAAACACCGCTGTCAAATCCCCTTGCTCAAAGATTTCGAGCCCTATCATCCGGCAGCCGATGCGGTGATTACCCTCGATTCGTTTTTTTGCCAAAATCAAAACCTGCACCTGCAACTCACCGTATGCAACCAGGGCAGCGCCGTGATGCCCGCCGGTACGCCGTTGCAATTGTACGCCGGCAACCCTACCGTCTTGGCTGCCGCCAAAATCGGAGCGCCATTTTTGCTTCCGGCTGATGTTGCCGCAGGAAAATGTTTAAAATGGCCTTTGCAAATGCCCGTGCCACCCGACGGCACCCTTTGGGGTGTAGTGAACGATAACGGAACGCTGGCTGTGCCGTTCGATCCGGGAGTTGATTTTCCGTCCACCAGTTTGTCTGAATGCAACTACACCAATAATTCATTTACGCTAAACATTTCATTTTCAAACCCAATACTCGATTTAGGAGCGGACCGGACGCTTTGCCAAAGCAGCGTGGCGTTGCTTTCCGCAGGTGATGATTTTATACAGTATCGTTGGCAGGACGGGTCGACCGACAGCACTTTCACCGCACCCGGGCCGGGTAAATATTGGGTGGATGCCTGGGATTTGTGTGGCAATAAACAAAGCGATACCCTGACCATTGCGCTTCAAAATACCGTCGCCTTCGAATTGGGGCCCGACCGCGGACTTTGCGCCGGCGACTCCCTAACCCTGCAAGCGCCCGCCAATGTAGCCGTCACCTGGTCATCCACAACAACGATTCCCTGCATGGACTGTCCCTCGATCACCCTGTATCCCACGGCGCCATTTACCGTGCATGGCACCATACAGATTGGCAATTGTTTTGTAAGCGATTCCATTCGGCTGAACATTCAACCCAATCCGGTACCTACCTGGCAGGTTACACCGAGCGCTTGTGGCGCTGGCAACGGAACCATATCGGCCGGCGCCAGTGGGGGCAGCGCACCCTTTACCTATGCCTGGTCGAACGGAAAACTGGCGCCCAATATCGATAGTCTGAGTGCCGACTTTTATACACTGCTGGTCACCAATGCCGAAGGCTGTTCGGCCACGGCTGTGGTAGAGGTACCTGGCGCCGACGCCCCGGTTTTAAATGATACGCTGTTAACCGACATCCGTTGTTTTGGTGAAAAAAATGGCGCTATAGCCCTGGATATGGCCGGGGGCAACCCGACCTATACATATACTTGGTCTGGCGGCTTCAGCGAAAGCAGCGTTTCGAATTTGGCTGCCGGAACGCACACCGTCACGGTGACCGGCCCGGGCGGCTGTACACTGGTTCGTACGTTTTTAATAACGGAACCGCCCGAATTACTACTTTCCGCGGCGGTAATGCCTTCCATCTGTGCAGATGACACGGCATCCATTTTACTGACTCCAAAAGGTGGAACAGGGCCCTATTCCGTATCCTGGAATGATTCGGACAGCAACTTTTTCAGAAATAATCTTCCACCAGGCGATTACACAGCCCAGGTGGCGGACGCCAATGGCTGCACCGTTTCCCAATCGTTTCATCTTGAGCCCGGTGATTCACCGGTATTGGCAGGCAGCAACCTCGTTCCCATCCGTTGTTTCGGCGAATCAAACGGGCAAATAACGACGACCATCTCCGGTGGCACGCCGCCATACCTGTACGATTGGTCGGGTGGCGGAAATACAAACACCCTGACCAACCTCGCAGCCGGCGTTTATACGCTTACGGTAAAGGACGCCAACGATTGTTTATTGCAGCACACCTTTAATTTGACGGAACCAGCCCTATTCACCGTGCCGGCGGTGGTGAATTCCACTTCCTGTACCAACACAACGGGCAGTATTACGCTTTCCCCGGAGGGTGGCGTTTTGCCATACGCCGTTAATTGGAACGACAGCAATTCCGCATGGTCGAGGACGGGCCTGCCGCCCGGCGTTTACACCGCCACGGCCACTGATGCCAACGGTTGCAGCACGACCCAAACCTTTACCCTTGACCCCGGCGGGGCGCCCGTGCTGGCGGACAGCAACCTCGTTCCCATCCGTTGTTTCGGCGAAGCGAATGGGCAAATAACGACAACCATCTCCGGTGGCACGCCGCCATACCAATACGATTGGTCGGGGGGAGGAAATACAAACACCCTGACCAACCTCGCAGCCGGCAATTATATCCTCACCGTGAAGGACGCCAACGATTGTTTATTGCAACACACCTTTAATTTGACGGAACCAGCCTTATTTACTGTGCCGGCAGTGGTGGATTCCACTTCCTGTACCAGCGCAACGGGCAGTATTACGCTTTCCCCGGAGGGTGGCGTTTTGCCATACGCCGTTAACTGGAACGACAGCAATTCCGCATGGTCGAGGACGGGCCTGCCGCCCGGCGTTTATACCGCCACAGCCACTGATGCCAACGGTTGCAGCATAACCCAAACCTTTACCCTCGACCC
>CAUJEY010000085.1 GCA_963169325.1 Bacteroidota bacterium | reverse complement strand
GGCGGATAATCTGCAATCTTAAATCAAAAAGATAAGAGCGTATGTTTGGCAATTCAAATTGCCTATTAATGACAATCGGGAGGGTACTCGCTCATTCGCTTGCAGGTCTGAGCCGGCCAATCAAACTGCTTTGCACGCTGGCAGCGGGAGTATTCCTGTCTTTGTCAACCTTTGCCCAACCCGAAACCTACCCCTTCAACTTCGCCTACCTCAGCAGCGACAACGGACTGCCGCACAATTATTGCCACACGGCCCTGCGTGACAGTCGCGGTTTTTTGTGGTTCGGCACGCAGGACGGCCTGGCGCGCTACGACGGGGTCGGGTTCAAAACGTACGCCTACCGGGGCGACTCCAGCGGATTGAGCGCGCCCACGGTGCTGGATATCGACGAAGACCGGCGCGGTTTTTTGTGGGTAGCCACCATTGGCGGCGGACTGAACCGCTTCGACCCCATCACTGAAACATTTTCCTGGTACCAGAACGACCCCGGAGACCCGGCTTCGCTGCCCGGCAACGACCTGACCAGCCTGCTCATCGACCCGGAGGGCGTCATCTGGGTGGGTGGGCTTAGCACCGGGCTGAGCCGGCTCGATCCCGCTTCCGGCCGTTTTACAGCTTACGCGCTGGCGCAAAACCTGATGACCGGAGCAGACCGGCTGCAACGGAATTCCGTACAAGACATCGCGGCCGACAGCGAAAACCCCGCCATCCTGTGGCTGGCAGCCAACAACGGGATTTTTCGCTTCGATAAACACAACGGTCAACTGCAACATTACCCCGCCGAAACGCCCTGTCGCGACGTGCAGGCCGACACCCCGGGTACCGTTTGGGTGGCCACCGACGGGGGCGGTATTACCCGTTTTGATAAAAAAACCGGTCAATGGAAATACTTTCCACCCCTGCCCGGCGAATGGACCCGGCGCAATCCCTCCACCAACCTCATCGGCGATATTTCCTGGAAATCGGACCGCGAATTCTGGGTCGCTTCCCTGGACCAGGGCTTCGGCATTTTCGATATAAACACCGGGGAATACACCTTTTTCAACAGCCAGGCCAAATTGCTAGCCGGGCAAACCGGCCAATCGGTCAACGGCCTGTACCGCGACCCGAGCGGTTTGCTCTGGGTGTTCAATTATAAAAACGGCATCAGCCTGCTCGATCCCGCCAATAATGTGCTGGATTATACGCCGCTACCCGGCGACGGCTGCCAAAACCCCAAACTGAACGAGCCTCTCGATTTTGCCTGGAACGAAGCCCGGAAGGAATTATATGTCGTGTCGGAAGGCTGCCGGGGCCTGTACGTGTTAGAGCCTGTAGTCCGGGTGGCGCCCGTGCAGTTGTCGGGCCAGTCGCCTTACCGGCTCAAATATGCCGTGGCGCCAACCGCTGCCGGCGCGGCGTTTCTGCGGTGTATCCGGATCGATGCACAAGGCCGCGTTTGGATCGGGGCGGAGCCGGGGGCTAAAGGCCACAGCCTGTACCGGTATCTGCCGGAAAGCCGCCGTTTGCAGCCGTATCAGCCGCAAAGCGCTATACATCGCTTCCCGGTGAACGCGCTGGCACAAAGTCCTGGACAGGGCATGTGGGCTGCCACCACCCGCGGCGGATTGTTTTCCGTCGGCGACACGGTTACCCAATATCTCCGGGGCGGCGACTTCGATGGCGCGCGTATGGAAATTACCGATGTGTTTTGCCCGTCGGCGCAGGACACATCCTCCCAGTCGACAGAAAACAGAACCGCGCGGTACACGCTCCCGGTTTGGTTTGCTACGCGGGAAGCCGGCGTTTTCCGTTTTGAAAACGGGCAATTTTTGCACTACGACTATCTGCGCGGTGCCCGGCAGGGATTGGCCGAGCATCATATTGCCGCCCTGACCGGAGATGAGCAAGGTAATATCTGGGTGGGCACGGCCAGCCAGGGTTTACAACAAATACCGGCCAACGCCGGCCCGGACGCCGTTTTTCCGCGTTTTACCGTCAAAGACGGCCTCGCGTTTAACAGCATTCACCGCCTGACCACGACGCCGGACGGGCGATTGTGGATTTCGACCGAAAAAGGTATTTCGGCCTTCGATCCCGGGAGCAAGACTTTTCAAACCTTTGATGAAAGCGACGGTTTGGCCGATACTTATCTTCAGCACAAGGGCCTCCGCTGGTGTGGCAGCGGCGAAATTTTTGTGGGCCAGACGAAAGGTTTTTATTCGTTGCGCCCCAACCACGATTATGAAAACAGGGAACCGCCGGTACTCGCCTTTACGGGATTCCGGGTTTTCGACAAACCCTGGTCTACGGGCAAAGACCTCAATTTTCTGCCCGAGGTCAGGCTGCGGCACGATCAGAATTTTTTCACCATTCAATTCGCTGCGCTCAATTTCAGCCAGGCCGGCCGCAATAAATATTTTTACCGGATCGAAGGCATCGACCCGCAGTGGGTGTCCAGCGGCAACCGCGCGGAGGCAACCTACACGAAGGTGCCGCCCGGCAAATATTTGTTTCAGCTCCGCGCACAGAACAACAGTGGTGTCAGCTCGAAAAATGAATTGAAGTTGATGATCATTGTGGAGCCGGCCTTTTACCAAACCTGGTGGTTCCGGATTTTGCTGCTGGCACTGTTTATCGGCGCCATTGTGCAGTATTTCCACAGTCGGCTGGATCGTATTTTCAAACAGGCAGCGGCAGCGAATGAACTGAGCCGGTTGCGGGCGGTGAAAGCAGAATTGGAAAACAAAGCCCTGCGCGCCCAAATGAACCCGCATTTTATCTTCAATGCGCTTAACACGATAGAGGCACTTATTATAGAGGAAAAACCCGACGCGGCGTCGGCTTTGCTGCAAAAATTCTCTAAATTGGTGCGGCTGGTGCTGGAAAACTCACAACAACCCCGGATATCACTCACCCTCGAACTGGAGGCGCTGGAACTGTATATTCAATTGGAAGCCATTCGTATGGACGGCCGTTTCCGCTATCAAATCGACGTTGATCCGCAACTGGAACGGCAGCGCTGCCAGATACCGCCGATGATCCTGCAACCTTTTGTGGAGAACGCCATCCTGCACGGCCTGCGGCATTTGCGGGAGCGGGAAGGCCTGCTGAAAGTGCAGATCCGGCCGGTATCGCCCATCCCCGATGGGCGAACTACGCCGGTCGCAGATGGGCGGTACTTGCATTGCCGCATCGAAGACAATGGCATCGGCCGGGCCAGGGCTGCTGAAATCAACGCCCGCACCCGTATCAGTGAAAAGAAACAATCGCTGGGCACCAAGCTGACGACGGAACGTATCGAATTGCTCAATGCCCCGGGCCGGCAGGATTATCGCGTGGAAATTTCGGATATTTCGGGCGAAAACGGCACGGGGACGGTGGTGGAATTGTATTTGCCGCTGGAGGTTTCGTGATGGGTCATTGATCGTCATTGATCGTCATTGGTCGTCATTGATCGTCATTATTAATCGTCATTATTCGTCATTATTATTCGTCATTATTATTCGTCATTATTTTTTATTGTTCGTCAATTCATCATTCATCATTCATCATTCATCATTCATCATTCATCATTCATCATTCATCATTCATCATTCATCATTCATCATTTCCTTTTAATGAGAATAATCCAGAAGTGTGTGGTTTGGGCCTTGCTGTTTGTGGCTGGCTCTGTGGCAGCGCAAAAAAATCAAAAACCGGCTGAGTTGCGTATTGTGTTGCCCAATGTACAGTTTGCAAAAGAAAAATCAGTGGTAAAGGGCCCGGCGGCCGATGAGTTGAACGAGGTGGCGGCTTTAATGAAAAAAAGCCCCGGCGTCACGCTCGAAATCGGCGCACATACGGATGCCGGCGGCAATGCCGCTTACAATTTGCGACTGTCGCAACAACGCGCTACGGCCGTTTCGGCCTATTTGATAAAAAAAGGGATATCTCCCAAACGGCTCAAAACCAAAGGTTTTGGGGAAACCCAGCTGCTCAACCGGTGCCGGCGCGGCGTGCCATGCACGGAAGCAGAAAAACGCCAAAACCGCCGGATTGAATTGATTGTAAGAGGCTTGTCTGCCGATGTGGAGGAGCAGAATAAATGGTTGATCCTCGGTGGCCAGGCGTTTTTTAAGCCGGCCGCTCCCATGACTGCCCGCAAACCGGAAATTCCCGCACCGTCCTACACGAGTCTGGCGGCCGACACGAATCCGTCCGCGCGGATAACCAATGAAAAACCAGTGGCCGATACCGGTATAAGTGGCGACTATTTTCCCGAACTCAACGACGGCAAACAACACGTGCCGCAGCCTTTACCCAACACTTTTGTCGGCTACGCCATAGAAATTATTTGCACGGAAAAGCCGCTTGCGGCCGGGCATGCCACCCTCCGCAAATACGACCCCGTTTTTCTGCGCCAGGAAGCCGGCGGACGCTATTGCTATTTTATCGGCGCATTTCATACCCTGCCCGAGGCGCAAACGTTTTTGCGGAAGGAGGCTTTGCCTAAATTTCCGACGGCGCAGGTCGTGTCTTTTTCAAACGACATTAAAAAATATTATACCCAGTAAACATGAACGAATTATCCTGGAAAAACGCGGAAGGGTTGCGTATTCATGCGGCCCATTGGCCGGTAGATCATCCCCGGGCAGCCATACTATTGGTACACGGGCAGGGCGAACATATCGGCCGCTACGATCACGTGGCAAAATGGTATAATGCAAAAGAAATCGCCGTTCTGGGCTACGACCATCAGGGGTACGGCCAAAGCGAGGGCCGCCGCGGACATGCCAAAAACCTGGACGTGCTCCTGGATGATCTCGGTCAGGCGCTGGAGGAAACACGCCGCCTGTATCCCGGGATTCCGGTTTTTCTGTACGGACATTCCATGGGCGGCAACATCGTTTTGAATTATTTTTTTCAGCGCAAACCTGTCGTAACGGGCGTCATCGCGACCGGCCCCTGGGTACGGCTGGCCTTCGAAGCACCGGCCCTGAAGGTTATGGCCGGGCGGCTACTCCGGCATTTGTTGCCCAATTTACGCCTGCCCAACGGTTTGGCCGTTCATTTTCTGTCGCACGATCCTGAAGTGGTGGCAGCCTATCAGCGCGATCCGTTGGTACACAACCTGCTCAGCGCCGGCGCCGGCATGGCGCTGCTGGAAGGCGCCGGCTGGCTCAATAAATATACCGGTGAAGCCCCGGCCCCGCTCCTGCTGATGCACGGCGGCGCCGACAAGATCACTTCGGCGCCTGCTACCCGCGAACTGGCCGCCCGGCTTACAGGCAATGTCACCCACCGGGAATGGCCGGGTCTGTACCATGAAATTCATAATGAACCGGAAAAGGAGGAAGTGTTTGCGTACACCCTCACGTGGATGGAAGGGCTGATCTGATTCACAAGCCTCAAATCGTAGGTCGTAAATCGTAAGTCGTAAATTACAACACTTCCCCTTCAATCCAAAGCACCTCCGGTTTCCGTTGTTTGTCAAAAAAAACGGTGATCTTTTTTCGGAAAGCCCCGCCTTTGTTCGCATCGAACTCGATGACCACTTCGCCGGTTTGCCCGGGTTCTATGGGCGCTTCGGTCCATTCGGCGGCCGTGCAGCCGCAGGTGGTACGCACGGTTTCCAGCACGACAGGGCCGGACTGCGTATTCTGAAATTTAAAAACAAAACGCGCCGTAGCGCCGTGGCGGAGTTCACCAAAATCGTGGTCCGTTTCTGTCAGCCAGTTGACTACCCCGACTGTATCGGGTCGGGGCGCCTTGTCCCCGGTGAAACCGGGCAATGCAAACCAGCACAGGATCAAAACAAACCAATTCATTTGAAATATTTTTTCAGTCAAGTGTAACGTGTAGGGATAAAAATGTTTCTACTTTGTTTGCCGCCGTAAAAATCGGCAAAGAATTTTGTATTCGTTCCTTTTCATCATAAAAGCCCTGTTGCTATGCGTTATTTGATTCTTTTCATGGTTTTGGTTGGTATTTTCGTCGTGGGCAGCCGTTCCTGCAACGGTTTTCACTTCGGTTTCGGCGGTGTGCGTGGGGAAGGTCCTGTAAAAACGGAAAGCCGAACTGCCAGTGATTTTCACGCCGTATCTGTCGAGATACCCGGCCTGGTGGAAATTTCGGTTTCCGACCGGTATTCGGTGGAAGTACAAGCCCAGGAAAATATTCTGCCCTTGTTAAAAACGGAAGTAGAGAACGGCAAATTGCGCCTCTATTTTGAAGAAAACGTATCGCAGACGAAAGATTTGAAAGTGCGTATTTCGGCGCCCTCGTTCAATGAACTGGCTATCGGCGGCAGCGGCACGATAAAGACGCTGAGTACCCTGAACGGCGATCGCCTGAAACTGTCCATCGGCGGATCGGGTGATATAGAGGTGCCACAGGCCGAAGTGGGTAATGTGAAATGTTCTATTGCTGGAAGCGGCAATATCCGGGTGGGCGGCAAAACCGGTGATGTCCAATTTGAAATAGCCGGCAGCGGTGATATTGCAGCCAGGGAATTAGCGGCTACCACCGGAGATGTGGCAATAGCCGGCTCCGGCTCTGTTACCTGCAACGTGGCGCAAACCCTGAAGGCCTCGATTGCTGGCAGCGGCGATGTGTACTACACCGGTGCGCCGTCCATCGATACCGATGTGTCGGGCTCGGGTAAGGTGAAGAAGGTGGATTGAAATCGTCATTGAGATCGTCATTGAAACCGTCATTATGCGTCATTGGGATCGTCATTGGGCGTCATTATGCGTCATTATGCGTCATTGAAACCGTCATTATGCGTCATTGCCCTTATGACACAATGACGATTTCAATGACGCATAATGACGATCTTAATGACGCATAATGACGATCCCAATGACGCCCCCAATGACGCCCAATGACGCCTAATGACGATTTCAATCCACCTTCTTCACCTTACCCGAGCCCGACACATCGGTATCGATGGACGGCGCACCGGTGTAGTACACATCGCCGCTGCCAGCAATCGAGGCCTTCAGGGTTTGGGAAACGTTGCAGGTAACAGAGCCGGAGCCGGCTATTGCCACATCTCCGGTGGTAGCCGCTAATTCTTTGGCTGCGATATCACCGCTGCCGGCAATTTCAAATTGGACATCGCCGGTTTTGCCGCCCACCCGGATATTGCCGCTTCCTGCAATAGAACATTTCACATTACCCACTTCGGCTTGCGGCACCTCTATGTCACCCGATCCGCCGATGGACAGTTTCAGGCGATCGCCATTCAGTGTACTCAGCGTCTTTATCGTGCCACTGCCGCCGATAGCCAGCTCATCGAACGAAGGCGCCGAAATACGCACCTTTAAATCTTTAACCTGCGACACGTTTTCTTCAAAATAGAGGCGCAATT
>CAUJEY010000084.1 GCA_963169325.1 Bacteroidota bacterium | reverse complement strand
GTTCCACACCCACACCCACACCACCCCAACCCCCCCACCCCCAAAACCCCCCAAACCCCAACCCCCCCACCCCCCAAACCCACCACCCCCCCAAACCTCCAAACCTCCAAACCCTAAACCTCAAACCTTAAAAAACTACTGCTTGTGAAACTGCATCGCCCCAAGGCTCTTACCGCCCAAAACGAAATTGACTAAGTACGTTCCCTGTGGGTAGTTGCCTATTTGTAAGGAAAATTGTCCCGTCGGCACTTCGTTTTTATCAAAACGCAGTTGATCTACCTGCCGGCCCTGCACGTCGAACACCCGAACCAACAAAGGCTGGTTGTCGGGGAAAGCGTGTTGCACGGTCAGTACATCGGTGGCCGGATTAGGTGCAAGACTCAGCACGACGCCACGCAGATCGTTACCAACCAGATCGTTCACGTCGGTGGTGCCTGTTTGGTACAGCTTGGCAATTTCCGCGGCGGTCAGGGCTTTGTTGTAAATTTTCACATTGTCCAATGCGCCGATGAAATACTGCCCGCCTTCAATCGGATTGTTGCCAAAACAAAGTGGACGTGCCGTGCTATTCAGTTTGGTCATCACAGGCTTGATATTCGTCTGCACACCGTTGACATAAATAATGTCGTTTGCGCCATCGTGTACCATCGTGACATACCACCAGAACGTTTTAACCATTTCGTTGCCGTCGCCGCTGTCCATGTCGGAAATGAAATTCGGGAATTGCGCATTGTTGCCGTTGGTCGTCCACACGATTTTCAAGTGTTGCGGCAGCGAAATTTTAAAACGCTGGTCCCAGTGGCCGAAGTCGATGACATAAGCTTCTGCATCCTGAATATTAGTACTGTCCACCCGAATCCAGAAAGAAACCGTGGTGAAGTCGGAAATCAATTGTACGGCATTGGGTACCAAAACCGAGTCCTGCAGCCCGTCGAATTTGATGTTCTGGCCGCCGCCGCTATTGGGGTGGTTGGCCGTCTCGAACACCGGGTTTCCACCGATGGCGCCGTGGTTCTGATACGGCGTGGCATCGTTGGCGTTGCCGTCGAAGGGATAATGCGCCACCATGCCCGCTTCGCCGGTATTGATCGGCGCCGTGGTGCTCAGTGTGACTTCGGCCGGGGCCGAATTGTTCCCGGCCAAGTCGAAGGCATATACTTCAAAAGTATAAAGTGTCAGCGGATCCAAACCGCCGATGAGGCTCGAAAGTGTCGCAGCCGAAACGGAATCAAACCGCACACCGTCCACCAGGATTACGTAACCGCCCACTGTCCGATCATCCGTGGAAGCGTCCCAGGAGAGTAAAACAGAATTGGCCGATGCCGTTCCCTTGAGGTTGCCGGGCGTAGATGGCGGTGTAATGTCCGGGCTTTCATCTTCTCCGGAAGTCACTTTGAGGGTCGTTTGCAGGGACTCATTTCCGGCAGCATCCACCGCGCTGACGCCGAAAACGTACGCGGTCAGCGGAGTAAGGCCGGAAACATTCAAAGCCGTCGAAGGTATTGTGGCGATCAGCGCGTTGTCCTGGTAGACGTTATACGCAGCCACACCTACGTTATCCGTAGCCGGCAGCCACGACAGCTGCACGTTGGTAAACGTCACGGCAGCCGTCAGATTGAGCGGCGCGCCGGGCGCTTCGTTGTCGGCATTGACGGGCGGCTGACTTTGCGCAGCATACAGGGCTGCGATTTCAGCGTCGGAAAGTGCGACATTGTAAATCTGCACTTCGTCGAGCAGACCATTAAAAAAGTAGTTATTGTCGATCGGGTCGTAGCCGATACCCAGCGGTTTTGTCGTTTGGTCGAGCGCCCCCGGGGCACTTTTTTCATTGGCTTTTACGCCGTTGAGATAGATGATGTCATTCGTGCCGTTGTGTACCATCGTTACGTACGTCCAGGTTCCAACCGCAAGCGGCGTACCGGAGTCGAGGTCGCTGCAGCAAGCGCCGTTCGAGTGAGTTGTGAAAACGGGTTTCCCGTGCGGGGGCAGCGATATTTTCCAGCGCTCCTGCCAGCCGCCGTTCGATAACAGAAAGACCTCGCCACTGGCCGGCAGCGCGGTTACATTTACCCAAAAGCCGATAGTGGTGTTCGCGGAGCCGAGCTGCGGCGAGTTGGCTGCCGTTACCGCCGTCGTTGAACCGTTGAAAGAAGCCGCTTTGTTGGATTTGCCAAAACGGTCGGCAGCCAGGCTTGCGCCCGTTGCATGGTTGCTGTAGGCCGTCACGTCGGCGCCGTCGCCGCTAAACGGATAGTGCGCTACCAAATTTCCTCCCACTACAGGCGCCGGGTTTTGAGTGGCGTACAAGGCGGCCACTTCGGCGCCTGACAGGGCGCGGTTGTAAATGAAGATATCGTCCAGTGCACCGTCGAAAAAACTGCCATTGTCGATCGGGTCGTAACCGATACCCAGCGGGTATTTGGTTTTGTCTAATGCGCCGGCTACGGCTTTTTCGTTTACCTGTACACCGTTAAAATAGATTATGTCTTTTGTGCCGTCGTGTACGGCTACCACGTGGGTCCAGGTACCTATGGTGAGTGGCGTACCGGAGTCCATATCGCTGCAACAGAAGCCGGGGTGTGTGGTGAACACCGGTTTGCCGTGCCCGGGCATGGAAATTTTCCAGCGTTCCTGCCAGCCGCCGTTTGACAGCAGAAAAACCTCTCCGCTGGCCGGGAAGGAATTTGGTTTTACCCAAAAACTAATGGTCGTGTAATCCGATTGCAACGCTACCGAATTGGCGGCCGTAGCGTGACCACTCAGCGCATTGGAGCCCCAGCCATGGCGGTTGGCAACAGCCGTTGCTGCTCCGTTAACCACTGCATGATTGACAAACTGGGAGTCGTCCTTGCCGTTACCGTTCAGGCTGTAATGGGCGACCAGGTCGCCCGGCGTGCCGGGGAAAGTAGATTGAGCCGTGTACAGGGCGCCGACTTCAGCATCGGAAAGGGCAAGGTTGTAAATCTGTATTTCGTCGAGCGCGCCGTCGAACCAGTTGCCGCCATCAATCGCGTTGTAGCCGATACCCAGCGGTTTGGTGGTGCTGTTGAGCGTGCCGGCTACCACTTTTTCTCCTTTCAGGGCGCCGTCGATGAAGATTTTGTCTTTAGCGCCGTCGTGTACCATCACTACGTGTTTCCACACGCCTACGGGCAGTTCGTTGCCGTCGCCGGAATCCATATCCGAAATACCGCCGGAGTGGTTAGTTGTCCAAACGGGTTTGCCATGCGGGGGCAGCGAAATTTTCCAGCGCTCCTGCCAGCCGCCAAACGAGAGCAGGAAGGATTCGCCGTTGACAGGCAGGGCATTCACTTTTACCCAAAAACTGACGGTTGTGGTACCCGAATTGAGTTGTGCGGCATTGGATGCGCTCACTTCGCTGGAAGTACCGTTGCTCAGCAGTGCGCTGTTGCCAAAGCCGAAGCGGTCGGTCGTTACCGAAGCGCTCAGGATATCGGCATGGTTACCGAAAGCGGTATCGTCGACGCCGTTGCCGTTGAAAGAATAGGACGCTACTTTGCCCTGGGCTACGGTGGGCGCGATACTTTGTGCAGCATACAGTGCGGCGATTTGAGTAGCGTTCAGCGCCACATCAAACAGCATCACTTCGTCCATTGCGCCGTTGAAATAGTTGGCCTTATCGATAGCATCGTAGCCGATACCGAGGGGATTGACTGTGGCGTCGAGCGCGCCGGCCACGGCTTTTTCATTGACTTGCACGCCGTTAAAATAAATGATGTCTTTTGTGCCGTCATGCACCATGACCACATGCGTCCACACGCCGAGGGTCAGCGGGGTACCCGAATCCATGTCACTGCAGCAGAAGCCGGGATGCGTCGTAAAAACCGGCTTTCCGTGTCCGGGCAGCGAGATTTTCAAACGTTCCTGCCAGCCGCCGTTCGAGATCAGGTAGGCTTCACCCTGCGCGGGAAATTCCTTCGGATTGATCCAAAAACTGATGGTCGCGTTGGGCGAGTTGAGTTGCGCGGCATTGGGGGCCGTCACGGCGCCTTGCACGCCGTCGAACGCCACGGCGCTGTTGGGCCAGCCGAAGCGGTCCTGCGTGAGCGATGCACCGTTCACCGAGGCGTTGTTGGAAAAGGTGGATTGGTCTTTGGCGTTGCCGGAGAAGGCGTAATGCGCCACCGGTGTTTGCGCATTCAAACCCGCGGCCGACAGCAGCCAGCAGGCGAGCAGGAATAACGGGTATAAGTTCCGTTGCATATTCTAATTGTTTTAGATTGGTTAAAAAAACTGCATGCTTACATGGTTGGGAAGCTTGGTAAAAATAGACGGATATCAGGGGCGGGAGTGGTATAATCCGGTGAATAGGTGGTACTATAATGAAAATGTACTGTTCCTTGCCTGGTTGGTGTTTATCAAATTTATCGAAATCCTTTCCCCGGTCAACAAACGAAATCCCGGTTTGGAGCCTATCACAAAAAACGGCCTCGTTTGCACGAAGCCGTTGTCCATTTGCCCGAAATATATCTTTTTCATCGCGGCGCTCAATTCCGCACCCGTACCATTCGTTTCGCCAACACACCCGATGGGGTCGTCAGTTCGCAAAGCAGCACGCCGCTCGCGTCCGTTTTGGTGAAATCGAAGGTCACGAAATGCTCCCCGGCATTGTAATACCCCGACTGTTCCCGCAATAACCGTCCGTTCACATCGAACACCCGTAAAGTGGCTTCGCAGGCTGCGGGCAATACGAACCCGACCGTCGTCACATCAGGGAACGGATTCGGCCGGTTTTGCAGCAACAATAACCCGGCGGCCGGTTCAACCGTTGCCGTCGCCGAGCCAAACCTCAACTGAACCCCGGATTCCGCCAGCGCACTGTTGTACACCCTGCCCGGCAATATTTCTTCATTCAATTCCAATACCTCGCTCAGTTTCACGCCGCTTTGCAGGGCCCTAAACCGCAGGCGGAACACCGGCGCTGCTTCACCGAGCGATACGCTCTTGTCCTGTCCCCACACCACACGGATCTCGCCTTCCTCCTTGTTAAAGACACCGAAGTTTTCCATCAACAGCGGCAAACCGTTCAAGGGTTCTATCGTATCCAGGACTAACAATTCCGGATCGAAACGAAGGGCAAACTGCATGGCCGTCAGGTCGTCAAGTTGGTCGGCCCGGAAGTCTGCGACTACCGTTTCGCCTGTTTGCAACACCCGGTCCTGCACCCGCCACACCAATGGTTGTCCTGCTCCGAAATTGGCCGGATTGGCATAATTGGCCACCACGTCGCCGATCTTCACCCCGTAAAAATCCAGCCCGCTCTGGTTGGTACTCACGCCCGTGAGTTCGATCTTGTCGGGGAAGCCCCAGGGCGGCAGCACGGGAGTCCAGGTTTGCGGCATAAAACGCCAGAACACGCTGAAAATAGCATTGGCCCCCGGGTTGCCCAGCAGACATTGGTTGATGAGGGTAGCGTCGAGAGTTGTAATGGAATTACTGCGGTTCACGTCTGCTGCCACCATTTTGTAGGGGTTGGTAATCGGCTTGAACTGGGTTACATGTTGCTGGATAGCTACCACATCGGCGGCCGTTACGCCGTTGAGGCGGTTGATGTTTTTTGCCGGTTTGACGGTGAAGTTTCCGGTCGTATACGGCACGGAGATCAGGAAATCGCCATTGGTATCGGTTCCATCGTTGCCTGTGGCTGCGCCGCTGAGGTTGACGGTGGCGTTGTTAACCCCAAGAGCGTTATTATGCTCCCATCTGATGGTACCACTAAATTCGAGGTTGCAAGAGCCTCCTATGGTCACCGTGTGCATATCCGTACCCGTGCAGCCGTTGCCGTCCGTCACCTGCACCGTGTACGTCGTTGCCGTGGTAATATTGGTAAACGTAGCCGTTTGGCCCGACCCGCCGCTGTTCGACCAGGCGTAGGCTGCGTAGCCCGCGCCGGCGTCCAATGTCACGTCGCCGCCGCTGCATACGGTCACCGGGCCGCTGATGGATGGCGTGGGAAGCGGATTTACTGTCACCGAATGACTTGCAACGGCCGTGCAGCCGTTGCCGTCCGTCACCTGTACGGTATAGGTCGTCGGCGCAGTGATATTGGTAAACGTAGCCGTTTGGCCCGATCCGCCGCTGTTCGACCAGGCGTAGGCTGCGTAGCCCGCGCCGGCGTCCAGCGTCACATTGCCACCATTGCATACCGAACCGGGGCCGGTAATGACCGGATTGGGGGCATTCACCGTAACAGTATGAGCGTCTGTTCCTGTACAGCCGTTGCCATCCGTCACCTGTACCGTATAGGTCGTCGACGCGGTGATATTGGTAAACGTAGCCGTTTGGCCGGCCCCGCCGCTGTTCGACCAGGCATAGGCAGCATAGCCCGAGCCGGCGTCAAGCGTCACGTCGCCGCCGCTGCATACGGCCACCGGGCCGCTGATGGATGGCGTGGGGAGCGGATTTACCGTCACCGAATGGCTTGCAACAGCCGTGCAGCCGTTGCCATCCGTCACCTGTACCGTATAGGTCGCCGGCGCAATGATATTGGTAAACGTAGCCGTTTGGCCGGCCCCGCCGCTGTTCGACCAGGCATAGGCAGCATAGCCCGAGCCAGCGTCAAGCGTCACGTCGCCACCGCTGCACACGGTCGCCGGGCCACTAATGGAAGGTGTGGGAAGCGGATTTACCGTCACCGAATGACTTGCAACGGCCGTGCAGCCGTTGCCGTCCGTCACTTGCACCGTGTACGTCGTTGCCGTGGTAATATTGGTAAATGTAGCCGTTTGGCCGGCCCCGCCACTGTTCGACCAGGCATACACTGCGTAACCCGAGCCCGCGTCCAGCGTCGCGTCGCCGCCGCTGCACACGGCCGCCGGACCGCTGATGGATGGCGTGGGAAGCGGATTTACCGCCACCGAATGACTTGCAACGGCCGTGCAGCCGTTGCCGTCCGTCACTTGCACCGTGTACGTCGTTGCCGTGGTGATATTGGTAAACGTAGCCGTTTGGCCCGATCCGCCGCTGTTCGACCAGGCGTAGGCTGCGTAGCCGGCGCCCGCGTCCAGCGTCGCGTCGCCGCCACTGCACACGGCCGCCGGGCCGCTGATGGATGGCGTGGGAAGCGGATTTACCGTGACGGTAATGCTGCTGCAGGAACCGGGTGTGACACAGCCGCCTTCACCCCGGACATAATAGGTCGTAGTTGAGCCGGGCGACACCATTACGCTGGTGCCACTGCCTACCGACGTCCCGCCGCAGGAGCCGGAATACCACTGCCAATCGGTCGCGTTGTTCAGGTTACCGGATGCAATACTCAGGCTGGTCGTCTGCCCGGAGCAAGTTGGGTTCGATGTAGCCGACAGGCTTGGGATATCCGGATCAATACAGGGCGGTTCTGCCAATTGAAAATCGCTAAAGGAGGTCAGGCCCGTAATTTCCGTGCTATTGGCGGTTTTCGTTCCGGTATTCGGACTAGTCCAGTTGGGTGCGTCGTATTTTCCGCAGATCAAATCGGCGGTATTGGCAGATGGGTCCAGGTCGGCAGTCAGGAAATTGAACACCGCGTCGCAAGTGGTAAAGGATGTTCCACTATTGGTTAGAGACCAATAGCGGTTGACGCTTTTAGACGCATTGAGGGTTGCCGAACCAATTTGCGGATGGTCGCCCGAAACGGCTTGGGCGATCAGGTCGCCGGCAGCGGAGACGGAGGCAAAGGTTAGTGATGCCGGCGTATAATTAGCCGAAGCGGCATCTCCGATTTCGAAGTTGCAGGTGACGTTGGAACCGGTAGCGACATTTTTCTGCAATTTACCAAAAATATGCCCCGCAGTTCTGGTCACTGATCCCGATGCCGGAATAATTACCCGGTTGGCGCCCGTACTGATGACGCCGGACGTCAGGTTGAGTGTTCCGTTCACGGTAGTATTTACACTGCCGCTCAGGGTAAGGCCGGCGGCGTTGTTCATCGTCAGGATGTTAAAGGTTGTGGCCGTGCTGCCGGTGAGGTTTTGGTTGGCGAGGCCATTAAAGGTTACTGTGCCGGCGCCGGGGGTGAAGGTTCCGTCGTTGGTCCAATGGCCGCCGACGTTCAGATTCAGGCTATTGGCATTCAGGGTACCGCCGGAGATGGTCACGTCATTTTTTACCGTCAGGTCATTGGTCAATAATTGGGCTGTGGGTGCGTTGGTGGCGTTTACCGTGAGGTTGTACACAGGGGTCGTGCTGTTGATGCGAATGGTTTGATTGACGGGTGTTGAGGCATCGCCGATTTGGATTGTTCCGCCGGTCACGCTTTGATTGGACGACAGGTTGTAGTACTGGTGGGTGTGGCCGTTGCCCCTGCGAAACACGATGGTGCCGCCGCTCATGGTAAAATTACAGTTGGCATTCACTTCCAACATGCCCCTTGAAGATCCATTGCCGAACACACCCAAGTTCATGGTACCGCCTGAAATTTCCATGACGCCCGTAGACGTGAGGCCGCTGGCATTGCCCCAGATTCCGGCGGAAACGTTCAATGCTCCGCTTTCGAGCACGATTTTTCCAAAGTTCAAATAGTCCAACGATTGATTGACGGCGTTGCCAACATTGACCGTTCCACCGGTGATTTTCAATTCGCCTCCTATGTTGAGTCTCCAACTCGAATTCACATTTAAAGTGCCCGCAGCGACCCAGAAGCGTTTGCCCGAGCCGATGGTGTTTGCCGCTGAGCTGCCGTTTGCCCGAATGGCGGTGATGTTGCTTGCCGCATTCGACAGGCGGAAGGTGCCGGATAGGAGGTCGAGCGGCGCATCTACCGTTGCATTCAGGGTAATGGGCGATACGGCGTCCAGTATGTTGTCCGCGCTGCCCTTGCTGACTTGGAGGATATAAAAGTCGCTGGTTGAGGTTCCTTTAATGGTCTGCAAGGCGTTCGTTCCAGTGAAGGCAACCGTACCTATACCCCGGGTAAATGTCCCGTTATTGAGCCAGTCGCCGGTCACTTGCAAGGTGAAGCTGGTAGCAGCACTCATACTTAAGGATGCGCCGGATTCTATCGTCAGGTGGTAACAGGTCGCCCCGGCTGCATTGATGAACGGATAATTGGACCGGCCCGCCGGAATATAAGCGCCGTCAGTTGCAGTCGGCACCGTGCCGGGGCCCCAGTTGCCGGTATTAAACCAATCGGTATTTACATTGCCCGTCCAGTCGTGCGAAAAGGTGCTGGCACATACGGGAGGCTGCCCGGCTGAGTACTGGCTGCTGCCGTTTACCGACCATATTTTGTAACAATAAGTAGTACCCGCCATCAGGCCTGTATGGCTGAAATTGGTGAGGTTGCCCACATAAACCACCGTGCCGCCGCCAGGCAGGCTATTGCCGGATGTGTACGCCGTGCCGTCGGCCGGCACGCCGAAGGTCGTAGTAGGTGAAGTGGCAATGAGCACATTGTTGCTGGAAGCGTTCAAGGTCCAGGACAGATCAATTTGGCCGGCGCTATACGGTATGGCAGCGAGATTGGAGGGATTTATGACGTTAATCTGAATAAGATCGCTTTGCCATATCCCGCGGCCGTAGGTGGCGGCACATAACCTGCTGTTATTAGGGTTGGCGTCGTAGTAGATTTCCAATTCCCGGATATCTGCCGCCGGCAAACCGGAACTAAACAATACCCATTCAGAAATCGTAGCGTCTTTGTACCAAACGCCGGTTTGGTTGCCGATGTAAATGCCTTCGTTGGCATCTCTATCGAGTACCAGGCAATTGACAAACAAAGCCGGAAGATTGCCGGTGATATCCGTCCAGTTTACCCCTTTGTTCGAAGATTTGAAAACTTTCATGCCGGCCGTGGCGTACACGATATTTTCATCGTTTGGGTGCGCTTTGATGTCGGTGACGGTCAGCCCGTTGGGCTTGGTGATCACCGTCCAAACCACAGAAGCGGCGGCGGCGTTGACATTGTCCGAACGGTACAGCACCGAGCTGCTGCTGCCGCGGGACATATAAAAGATATTCAGATTTGCGGGCGACTGTTCCATCACCCGGATCGTGGTACCCGCGGCAAAGGCGCTGATGGCTTCCCAGATTACGGTATTGGACGGTGTGGATTTTACGTTTGTGCTGCGCCAAAGGTTTTCCCGGCCAAAAAACATGGTGCTGGGGGTGTTGCGGTGCAGCATATAAGGAGCCACAAACGCCGCTTCGTCCGTCAGGGTGGAAATGATGTTACCATAAGAACCGAATACCCCTGTGGTTGAGCGCCTCAAGGTGCCTTCCTGGGTTTCGCGGTAACAAAAATTGGCGTTGCTGTAATCAACGGCGCACTCCATGCCGTCGCCGCCGGCAATGGTGGTGAAACTGCTGCCGCCGTTGTTGGTGGCCGAAACGCCGTTGTCTTGAAACCCTGCCAAAACGGTATTTGCGGTATGCGGGCTTTGCCCGATTTTGTACACTTGGCCGATAGGCAGGTCGGTGCTGATGTCCGTCCATGTCGTACCGCCGTCAGCGGTGTAAGCAATGCCGCCGTCGTGCCCGAGGTACAGCCTTGCGGGGCTGTGCAGCGGCGACCATTGGAACCAGTGGTGGTCGGCATGCACGGATGCAGCGCAGTTGGCCGTCGGATCTAATGGGGCAAAGCCGCTGCCGACCCAATGCGTTACAGGCGACCAGTTGACCCCGCCGTTGGTACTCTTCCAGCTGTTGATGGAGCCGACGTACACGATTTCCGCATCGGTTTGGTCTACGTCAATGACGAGGTCGTAGGTCGCCTGGCTGGCCGTTCCGCTGCCATCGCACGCGTAATCGAATATGTTGGGTGAATTGGATTGCTCTGTAAACGTCAGCCCACTGTCGGTGGAGCGCAGGAGCGCCTGAAACGTCCTGTTCAAACTCTTTATTTGCACCAGGTAAACGTAAGCAGGGTTTGCAGGCGATACGCCGATCACCATCCGGGATCCGACACCTGCGGTGGGAATGGTTATCGGGGTCCAGGTATCGCCATTGTCCGCAGAACGGTAGAATTCCGAAGGCGTAACCATCCGGGTAGCATACACGATATCGGGGTCGCCCGGCTTGAATTTGATATCCCGGAAATCCCCGGCCTGCGTGAGCGCCCAACTGACGCCGCCGTTGGTGGTTTTGAAAATGCCGTCGTAGGTTGCTGCAATGATGGTATTGGGATCGGATGGATGCATCAACATCATGCCGACGGTGGTATTCCCCATCCCCGAGTTCATTTGAACCCAGGTAGTGCCGCCGTCGGTGGTTTTGTACACGCCCACCCCCGGCGCATCTTCCGAATCGCGGTCGCCGGTACCGATGTATATGATATTCGGGTTGGCGGGGTGAATCAGGATAGCCGAGACGCCGAGGTAGGGAATATTGGCGGAAAGGCTCGTCCAGTTAGCGCCATTGTTGGTGCTTTTCCATATCCCGCCCGAAGGAGCGCCGATGAACAGCGTATTGACATCGCTGGGGTGAAAAGCGATGGCGTTGATGCGGCCCTTGCCGGTCGGCTGGGGGGTGGCGTTGGCGGGATATGCCACAGGCCCCACGATGTTCCAGGTGCCTGATGCCGATTTCTGCAACGGGGCTTCTGCCATGTAGCGCTCATACTCTTTCATTACCTGATCAGGCGCCTGCAATTTGCCGTCGGGCAGGGCGCGCACCTCATTGATGTACTCCCAACGTTTGAACACTTTATAGCCGTTGCCCTTGTAATCGGTGCGGTCTTTCCAGTAATCGTTGAATTCTTTTTGAAGTTCCCAGAAGTTGACGTTGGGGTCCTGCATTTTCAGCAGCCAATCTTTGTTTTGAGCAAATAGTGCTGAAGAGAGGAACGTAAGGGTAAAAATGAAAACGTTAAGGCGAATAAATTTTTTCATGCTGCGAGTAAAAGTTTTTCCCATCCCTTTGGGCGATTATGCAAATAGGCGCCAAAGGTCAATCGCAATTTTTTCACTATACCTTATTAACAAGGGTACAAATAGGGGTACAAATAAGGGATTCAGGAAAAAACAGGATATTTGGCGCCGTTTTTTACCCAATCATCCGCCTCCTATGTTATGTTGAAATCCAGCCGTTTAATACTGCCATTTCTATCCTGCCTGGCGTTCAGCGCCTGCAACAATGGTAACCCAACCACCGCATCTCCGGCGGCAGATAACGAACAACAGGAACTTACCCTGGAGGAATTAGCCGAAACCAACGCCGCCTTCCGGCTCAATCAGCAGGGCGACTCGGCGCTCCACAGCGGAGATTTTCAGGGTGCAATGACCCTGTACCAGATGTCGCTGGATTCGGCGGCAGCCAACGCCGATTCCTTTGCCTACTATGATACCCGGCTTGATCTGGCTTGCCTGCATGACCGCCTGAACGAACTCCATACGGCCATCGAGATCGCGGAGCCTGTACTGGCCGCCTACATCCGCAGCGAAGATTCAGCCCGTATCGGGAGGGCTTATTCCACCCTGTCCGCCTTTTATGGCCGCGCTAAGATGACCGAAAAAATGCTGGTCGCCGCCCAAAACGGGTTCGACATCCTGCGCACCCGCGGCGATCTGATGGTACGTTGCGCCGCCCACAACCAGATGGCCTTTACCTTCAGCGATGCCGGGCATTGGGACAAGGCTTTACCCCTGCTCGACAGCGCCCTGCTCTTCATGCAAGCTTCCGGGGTGCTGGATCAACTGCCGGCCATGTACCTCAATATCGGCAACTGCCACCGCAAACTCGGCCATTGGCCCGAAGCGCAACGCTACTTTAAACAGGCAGAAAACCACGCCGATAGCCTCGGGCAAGTTTATATACGCGCTGTGGCGCTGGAGCGCTTGTCGCAGGTAGCTACCGCAACGGGCAATCATGCCGATGCCTTGTCCTTATATCGCGAATCGGTCGTTTTAAAAGATACGCTTTTTACCCGGGAAAAAGCCCGGAATATCCAGGCATTAGAAGTCAGCTACCAGACCAAAGAGAAAGAAATCGAAATCCAACTGCTGCGGGCCAACCAGCAGACCGAAGTAGCGCGGCGCAATCTGTTGTTGGTGATTTTCAGTATTTCTATTGCCCTTGCCGGTATTTTACTGCATTACTGGCGGGTAAAATTCCGACACGCTCAACTGGCTTTAGCCGGGCACCAACGGCAGTTGCACGAGTTCGCCCACTTGTTATTAGATAAAAATACACGCCTCGGCGAATTGGAAGTGGCGCTTAACGCCACACAAACCAATACCGTCGAAACGGTAGAGCCCGATACGGATGAAACAGTGCCGTCTGCCCACGGTATTCATTCCACTGACTTCGATCAGGATTTATATAACAGGCGCATCCTGACCGACACGGACTGGGAAGTGTTTAAAAATTATTTCGAACGAGGACTCCCCGGCTACCTGCAACGTCTGCGCACCAGTTTTCCCAAACTCAGCGGCGCCGAAGAGCGGCTGCTTTTATTGATAAAATTGAATTTTAACAGCAATGAAGTAGCCTCCACGCTGGGCATTTCCAAAGATAGCGTTAAGAAAGGGCGGCAGCGACTCCGCAAGCGACTGGGATTGCAGACCAATGAGGACCTGGAGCAATTTATTCAATCGTTTTGAAGGCCTAAACGTTTAACAACTACAATAGGAAAGCCAGGCGCTGGTCTATACCCGCAGTCTCTATCCTCTTTCGATCAATTACCGGGAAGATCCGCCGCCGCCGGCGTTGAAGGTTGAAGAACAAAAATGGATGCGGGAATTGCTTGATATTACTTTGCCAGGTTAACAAGGCGGTGACCAGTCCCTCTTCAATTCCCGATACCGCCGCGTATCAGGAATTAAAATGCGGTAAACAGCACACTTTTTTAACGTGGCAAAGTAGTATTAAGGCAAAATGTGAATCACAAACGGTGGGTGTACAAAAAATACGCGCGAAACCAGCCCGTCAAATTTTCACAAACCGCGCAGCCAACCGGGCTTCTCCCGAAATAAATATTACCGTATAAATGCCTGGCTTGCAGTTTTTTAAATCTAAATCTACCCGGTCGGCGCTGTTTGTTACCCGCTCCAATACCAGCCGCCCGGCCAGGTCGCGCACCTGCACCAGATTAGTGACCGGGTGACTCAAAGTCACCCGGTCACTATTTAACCGAACTGTAAGTATTTCAGACACCGGATTGGGCGATAAAACCAGTTGCCCGGTACCCGCCGAACCCGGCTCTTCCGCCGAAGTCACCCCCTGCTGGTACAGCCCGTTCACCGCATCGGGCGTAAGGGCATAGTTGAATATTTTCACCGCGTCCATCACCCCTTTGAAATTGTAGTTCGCGTCGCCGGGAATCATTTGCCCCATCAGAAAGGGCAGCGCAGTCGTGCGTATTTTTCCCGATAAAGTCTTGTAACTGTTCAGTTCGCCATTCAGATACAGCGCCAGCAAGGCGCCGTCGTAACTGACGGCAACGTGATAAAAGAGGTCCGTTTCCAGCGGCACGGCGGCATCGAGGTCCGCTACGCCGGAGAGTGTATTGACCGTCCAGCGCAGGTATTTTTCCGGGGTAACGGAAATTTTCCAGCGGTTCTGCCAGCTGCCGTGCGACAATAAAAAAGTCTCCTTTTCGGGCAAAGCATTCGCTTTAAACCAGCAACTGACCGTGATCGCGTCCTGAAAATTGAGCAGGGGGCTGTTGGCCACCAGGATGTGCTGCGCGCCCCCGTTGAAATAGTAGGCGCTTTGCGGGATGCCGTTCTGATCGGGTACCAGTAAAGCGCCGTTGGACTGCCCATGCAAGGCGTTGCCGCTCACGTCGTCGGCGTTTCCGGTAAACGGATAATGCGCGATGAGGTTTCCCGGCGCGGCATTGAAGTTTTTTACCAAAATGGTCGTCGTGGCCTGTGCGAACAACCCTTCGTCATCGGTGGCCCTCGCCGTAATTTGGAAAATACCCTGCGTCGCCGGGGCCGTCCAGTTCACGGTACTGCCGTTGCCGCCGAAGGTACCACCCGTGCCCGACCACGTGAAGGTGAGCGGGTCATTGTTAGCGTCGGCAGCCAGGCAAGTGAGTTGCAGGGTTTCATTGGGCGCCAGGTACGCTACGCTTTTTTGAATTTCCGTGATTTCCGGCGCATCGTTGATCTCCGGAACCACGGATACCTGCAAAGTCGCCGTATCGCTGTTGCCCTCCGGGTCGGTGACAATGAGCCGGATTTCCACGGCGGCGGGAACGGCTGGGGCGACAAAGTTAACTGTGGCGCCGGCGCCGGAAATGGCGCCGACAGTCACCGTCCAGTTGTAGGTGATTTGCCCGGAATCCGCATCCTGCACCGTGGCATAAACGGCGGTTGAGTCGCCGCTTTCCAGCGGATTTTTCGCCGCAGCGAGGGCCTTTATCCGGGGCGCGTAGGTATAAGGTTGAGCATGTTGGTTAAAATCGACGACCACGCCATCGACGAGCATTTTATTTTTGTCAAAAGTAACGGCGCCGCCGGCCGGGGTTAGTGTTACTAATACCGCCTGGTTGGCGGGAATCGTCAGGCTGACCGTTCCGGAAACGTTTTTATGCGGAAAGGTTTCGGAAAGGGCTTCGTACACATCCACCGGGTTATTTCCGGCGTCTATTTGTACCGATTGAACAATCCCGTACGGGTTGAACAACAGGTAAGTCGGATAGGCATCGGCGCCGAAAAAGTCGGTTTTCAGCAGGTCAAGTTTCAGGATTTTATCTACGTTGGTTTTTTCCACCATCGCGCCGAGGTAGCCGATAGACCCGGTGCCGTACAACGCGAGGTTGGTGGCCGCCCAACCGCCCTGCAGGGCATCACCGGTGGAAAAAGGCGACAAGTTTTGCCATTTTTGGCGCAGGGCTTCGTAGCCCATCACCTGCTGCGGGTCGTTGGCCGCCGACCACGCCGAAGCGTCCTGCAGGTTGGCGGGCAAAAAGCCGGAATAGAACAGGCGTGTGGCGTTCGAAAGATTGAGCATCCATTTGCCGATGGCTCGGGCAAAACGTTTGTCGTAGCGCACCATGGGCACGAGGGCCGCGGCCTGTTGCACCCCGTTGAGTTGGAAGGCATAATCGTTGCCGGCATCGTTGGCTTCGCCCACCAGACCCGACACGTCGAAGCCGCCCCAGGTGCCGACAATAGTGCCCCAACCCCGTAGTTGGCCCCGGTTGAACGACCAGTTGACCATTTTTTCGATATCGTAGGTCGTGCCGAGTTCGGCGTTCATTTTCGCCGCCGTATAGCTGCCGTAGGGCAGTTGCAGTTCGTAGGAAGGGTTGGACGTCCAGTCATTCAGAAACTCGATGGACCATTCCGCGCCCTTCAGGTAGTCGGGGTTTCCGGTTTCTTTCCAGGCGTTGTACAACACCCAGGCGTAGGCGCCGGCGGCTTCAGGTTCCGGCACGCCGTTGGGGTTGGGCTGCATGGTTTTGAATTTCCAGGCGCGGTAGTTCATGTACGCGGGTTCCCAGGGGGCGTCGTTGCCGCCCATGGCACGCACGGCTTCGAGAAAGCGGTCGGCGATGGTAGTGAACTGAAAATCGGCCTCGGCGCCTGAATTCGGATAGAGATCATACAACTGATAGAAGTACACGTTGGGCATGAGGTCGTACCACCAGTCGCCGCCGCTGCTCGCGCCGGCATTGTTGAGGTAGATGTTTTCGCCGTTGTTTTTATTGAAAAAATCCTGGCTCATCAGCAGCCAGTTGCGGCCGAACTGGCTTTGTTTGTCGGCGCCCACCAGAGTGGCCCCCACCAGCGAAGGCAGCACATTGATGGCTTCGTTGCCCAGCGGGGAATTGGTGCCGACGTAGGTGTGCAGCCCGAAGGCCGGATTTTGCGGGTAATTCACGCCGGCCGGTTTCAGGTACGACAGGGGTAAATATTGCCCCGTTTTTTGCACGTCGTACACGAAGGAGTCGTATTGCAAAGCCACCTGCCGCCAGTTGCGCACGTTGTAGGGCGCGGGCTGGTTGGGCATGAGGTCCACCCGGGGGATGGCGATTTGGCCGGTTTGGGCAAAGATCTGTTGAACAAAAAATATAAAAAAGATGCTGTGGAGGATCGCCTTTTTGCGCATAACATAAACCTGCCGGGAATGGAGGGCAGGTTGACAAATGTAGGGCGGAGCAGCGGGGAGAAATGGTATTTTCCAGCAAAAAGATAGTATTATGGTGAATGATCTGTTACCATTGAGCGTTGGCTATGCCTAAATCGCGAACCTTCCCTACGCCCTCCTTTTTCTCCCCCCGCCGCTTGTCATCCTGGAAGGAACCGTCCAACCTACGGCGGGGGCGTTCGTATGGCGCTGCACTCGTAGAGTGGACGGTTCCTTTCAGGATGACAAGCGGCGGGGGGAGAAAAAGGAGGGTGTAGGGTAAGTTCGCGATTTAGGCATGGTCAACGCCCGGCGGTATCAAGCCAAACTCATCCTGGCTATTTTGGATTGCACTTGGGGATTTTAGAGACTCCCGTTACTTTTGTTTGAAAATTATTCCGCAAGGGCTATGTCGCAAATCGAATTGTACCAGTCTATTCTACTCAAACTTGGGCAATTGCCCACTGCCAGTCTGGCTGAAGTGGACGCTTTTTTGTCTGAAATTGCAAAGAAGAAGACCCACCACAAAAAATCGCGTTACAAAACCCATCTGGCTCAAATCGCTGGAGCCTGGAAAGATTGGGACGATAAGGAGTTCGATGCTTTCCTTGATACTACCCGCCAAATCCGCCAGGAAATGTTTGCTGGCCGTGAGTTTTCTCCAAATATTTAAACACTTAATTTATATTAACACATAGGCACATAGAACACATAGTTTTAATAGTTAAAACCCTATGTGTTCTATGTGCCTATGTGTTTAATATAAATTAGGTGTGTTTGGTTGTTTTAATAAATCAATACCCCGCATTCTGCACCAACGCCGGATTCAAATCCATCTCCGTTTGCGGCAGCGGAAACACCTCGTGTTTGCCCGCCTGAAATCCCGGCAACACCTGGGCGGCAAGGCCCCAGCGCACCAGGTCGAAAAAGCGGTGCATCTCGAAGCCCAGTTCTACCCGGCGTTCGTGGCGCACGGCGTCGCGCATGGTTTGCTGGTCGGTCGTGGTGATGGCCGGCAAGGCGGTGGCCGGGTCGGTGGCCTGGGCGCGGGCACGGGCGCGCACTTGTTCGAGCGGGGCTTGCGCCTCGGCTACGCGGTTGAGTTCGGTGAGCGCTTCGGCTTCCCAGAGCAGCACTTCCGCGAAACGAATGGCGGTGTAATTGATGTCGCCGTCGGCTTTTTGCGTCACCGAGTCTTTGGCTTGCAGGTATTTCCGGACGCTGTATTTGGTCGCGGAAAAGGAGTTTTTATACACCAGTCCGAAATAGTCTTCGTTGTTCATGGCCACGGTAAACTTGCGGCGCGGGTCGCCCGGCTCGAAGGAAAGCACGAATGCTTCCGTCACTTCGGCGAACCCGTATCCTTCAAATTTTTTGGAGGCCCACCACTGGTTGAGGAAGTTGCCGACACCGAGTTCGAGGTTGGCGTGCTGGATTTCCCACACGGATTCGGCGTTGTTTTGGGTGTTTTTCCGGAAATTGTCCACATAGTCCGGCATAAGCGCATACACGTTCAATGCCTTCACTTTGCCCACGTATTCCACCACTTTTTCCCAATTCTTTTCATACAAATAAGCCTTGGCCGCGAGGGCTAATGCAGCGCCTTTGGTCGCGCGGCCCGTTTCCGTGGCCGGCTGCTGGGTGGGCAACAAACCGGCGGCGCGCTCGCAATCCGCTTCAATTTGGGCAAACACAACGGCTTTCGGCGTACGGGGCGTCTTCAACTGGTCGGGCGGAACAATGCCGGTAAACAGGGGCACGTCGCCGAAAACCTGCGCGAGCAAAAAATAGTAGTACGAGCGCAGGAACAGCGCCTCGCCGATGATCTGGTTCCGGCGGCTCTCGTTCATTTCAATGTTCGGCACATTGTCGAGCACGAGGTTGCACTGCGTAATACCCGTGTATTGCAATTTCCAGAAATCGTTGAACTCTTCCGTCCGGGGCGTGTAGGAGAACGCTTCCATTTCGGTGATGCCCGGCCGCGAGCCGTCGCCGCCGGGGATAGCCTCGTCGGCGGTGATTTCGGCGAATGCCCAGTAGAAATTCTTGTTGTTGTTGGTAAACGGCAGGGGCTGGTAGGCCGCATTCAGCGCCTGAATAGCGTCGTCTTCCGTTTGGAAAAACGAACCGGCGTCGAGCGTAGCGATGGGCTCTTTATCGAGAATGCCGGTGCAGGAGGCGAGTAACAATGCCTGCGCGAATAGTATATGACGGAATATTTTCATAGTTTAATATAGTTTGGCATACTGTAACGTGCTTAGTTTGGTAGTGATAGAAAGTATAAAAGCGGTTAAATACTTCGCACTGAATAAACCGTGCCTCTTCCCACCCCGGTTTTTTGGAGGTAATACTCCCGAACCAAATAAGCAAGGTCTGCTTTCACAGTACTTCTTGGCACATCGGGGAACTGAGTCAAAATATCTGCAATCTGTACGGTTCCTTTTGAACCGAAAAAATCCAGAATATTCTGGCGCCGAACGGAGAGGTATCCACCCCGCTTCAGAATTTGTTCGTATTTCTGCTCCAGGCGATAGGTCAATTCACCAAGGCTGTCGAGAAAAAAATAAAGCCATTTGTCCATACGCTCCTGCTCGGTGTACCTGTTCTTTTGACCGTCCATAAGCGCCCGGTAATAGTCGGCCTTCCGACTCTCAATGAGATTTTCAAAGGAAACGAATTGCACAAAATGATAGCCGTTTTGCAACAATAAGAGCGTAGATAATAATCTCGACAACCTGCCATTGCCATCTTGAAAGGGGTGTATAGACAAAAATTCATATATAAAAGCACCAATAATAACAAGCTTGTGATGCTCCTTGGCCGTAAAAGCAGCATGTGTCCATTCCAAAATCTCATACATTTCTTTCTCCACCAAATGAACTTCAGTTGTACGAAAAACGGTCCTTTGGGTACCATCAGGATAAGTAGCAACGACCTGATTAGTCAACTGTTTGTATTTCCCCCGGTGGCGTTCATCTTTTTGGCTGTGTTTCATCAACAGGTTATGCAGGCTCAGAATATTGCTCGCTGTTAACCCGATTTCCTGAAAATCGTCGAGAATAAGGTTCAATACTTCATAGTATCCCCCAACTTCCTGTTCATCACGGGTTTTAAGTTCCGTGATTTTCATATTTTTCAAAAGTGTTTCTACTTCTGCATCAGACATCGTAGAACCTTCGATACGCGTAGAAGAACCGATACTTTGTACCGTCGCGACCATTCGCAAATGCCTCAAATTGCGGTTCTGCTGCTGTTCAATTACTTCCCATTTCCCTTTGAATCGGTCTATTTCAACAATCTTGTTGTATAGTTCCCTGTAGGTTTGTGCAGAAAAGTCAAGTTTACGTTCCATGTTTTTGGCTTAGCCATATTATGTCCAAAAGATGTCCAAATGTACAACAATTATCCATATTATGTCCAAAACATATCCAAACAGTTGCATGGATATTTCCATCAAAAATCCAGTTTCAGCCCCGCAATAAACGTCCGCGGCGCCGGCACCGTGCCCCAGTCGATGCCCACGGCAAGGTCGGACGAAAGCCCGAGACCACGCGTGTCGTTGGCGTTGGCCTGAATTTCGGGGTCCAAACCGGGATATTTCGTGAACGTAAGCACGTTTTGCGCCGTCACGTACAACCGCAAGCCGCCGATAGCGTTCCAGTGCAGCACGTCTTTGAAATTGTAGCCCAACGTGATGTTCCGGATGCGCAGGTACGAGCCGTCTTCGAGGAAGCGGGTAGACGGGCGGCGATTGCCGTTGCGGTCGTCTGTACTTACTTTCGGGATATCGGTATTGGTGTTGGTGGGTGTCCAGCGGTTGAGGATATCGCGGTAGGCATTGAAGCCGCGCAGTTGTGTTTCGTAGGCAAAATTGCCGTAGAGAAAATACACGTCGTTGCCCTGTACGCCCTGGATCAGGGTAGAAAAATCGAAGTTTTTCCAGTACAAACTCAGGTTGACGCCGTAAGTAAAATCGGGGAACGGATTGCCGATGTGTTTGCGGTCTTTGTCGTCGATGACGTTGTCGCCGTTCAGGTCGGCAAATTTCACGTCGCCCGGGCGGGTGTTCACCGTTTGGAAGGGGCTGGCATCCACTTCCGCCTGCGTTTGGAAAATACCGTCCATTTGATACAGGAAAAACGACCCGACCGGGTGACCCGGTTCCGTTTTGGTGAGCGCGCCGTCCGACAGGCCGAAACCGCCCAGAATAGGTTCGCTGTCGGCAATAGACAACACTTTGTTGCGAATGGCGCTGATGTTTGCGCCGATGTTATAGCTTAATTTTCCGATCCTGTTTTTATAAATAAGTCCCAACTCTACGCCTTTGTTTTCCACGGAAGCGGCGTTGACGAAGGGAGGCCGCTGCGCGCCGCCGGCTTGCGGCACGGGTACGCGCACCAGGATATCGTCGGTGCGTTTGCGGAACAGGTCGGCGGTGAGCGTCAGGCGGTCCTGCCAGAAACTCATGTCGAGCCCGAAGTTGGTTTGGGTACTCGTTTCCCAGCGGATATTGCTGTTACCGGTTTCGAGAATGGTGGCGCCGGTCACGATTTTGTCGCCAAAGATATACACGCGGTCGCCGGTGCTGACCAGGGAACTGTACGGGTAAATCCCGATTTCCTGGTTGCCCAGCCGCCCCCAGCTGCCGCGGAGTTTCAGGCTGGAAATGAATTTGACGTTTTCAAAAAAGCGCTCGTTGGATACGTTCCAGGCCGCCGAAACGGAGGGAAAAACGCCCCAGCGGTTGTTGGGTCCGAAGCGCGAGGAGCCGTCGCGACGCACCGCAGCACTCAGCACATAGCGGCCGCCGAAGGAATACCCGGCTTGTGCAAAATAGGACAACAAAGCCCATTCGGTGGCAATGCCCGAAGCGCCCACATTTTTGATATCCTCCGGAATGCTCGCGTCGATGTAACGGAACAGCGGATCGGTGCGGCGGAAATTGCTCGCCGAGGCGCCGAGGTAATCGGTGTGGTTTTGAATGGCCTCCATGCCCAGCAACGCCGATACTCTGTGGTTTCCGAAATTGCGCTGGAAATCCGCCGTATTGTTCCAGATCAGCGTTTGGTTAAAAACCCGGCCTTCGTTGAGGGAAGTGGGATCGTAAACGGCAGGTGACAGGCGTTTTTTGAACAGTTTTTCGCGTTCAAACTGGAAATCGCCGCCAAGCGTGGTGCGCAGTTTCAGACCTTCGAATAGTTTCAGTTCGGCAAACACGTTCCCGAAAACGCGGTAGCGCTTGATGGTCCAATCGGTGTTTTCGATAAAAACGAGCGGGTTGGCGTTGCCGTCGCCGAAGAGGTTGGGCTCACCCAGATCGGAGGTGACGTTTATATAACTACCGTCGGCGTATCGGACAGGGAACAGCGGCGCGGCGATGAGCGCGTAGCGGATGCCGCTGAGTTCGTTGCCGGGGCCGTAGCCATCGCCCGAGGCGCCGATCACCCGGCGGTCGGTATGGGAAAACGAGAGGTTGTTGCCCAGTTTGAACCGTTTGTTGCCGATTTCGCCGTTGAACCGCACTTGGTATTTATCAAAAGCCTGTCCTTTGAACACGCCGTCCTGGGTATGGTATTCGCCGGAGAGGTAAAAATTGCTGAACTCGCCGCCGCCCGCGGCCGACAAGGCGTAGTGCTGTATTTGGGCGGGGTTGAACACCATGTCCAGCCAATCGTTGTCGGGCAGGGTGTCCAGAATAGCGGGATCGTAGGTGGGCAACTGGTTGGCCGGGTTGCGGAGGGTGTTGGCATTGGTGATGGCCTCGTTGCGGATGGTCAGGTATTCCTCCGCGTTGAGCAGTTCGGGCAGGTTCACGGCATTTTGAACGCCGCCATACGCCTCGAAGGAGAAAGCCGGTTTGCCCGATTTGCCGCGTTTGGTGGTGATGAGCACCACGCCGTTGGCGGCCCGGGCGCCGTATATAGCAGCAGCCGCGCCGTCTTTCAGCACCTCGATGGACTCGATATCGCCGGGGGAAAACATATTGATGTTGCCGCTGGTCGGTACGCCGTCGATGATAAAGAGGGGATTGTTGTTGCCCAGCGTGCCGGCGCCCCGGATACGCACGGCGATGTCGTCGCCCGGCGAACCCGTCACCTGGGTGACCATAACCCCGGGCGCTTGCCCTTGCAGGGCCTGATCGATACCGACCACCACGAGTTTTTCGATGTCTTTGGCCTTCACCGAAGTGATGGCGGAAGAAATGTCGCTGCGGATTTCTTTGCGATAACCGGTCACCACCACATCCTGCAACAGGTTGGCGCTCGATAGCATGACCGCTGCAATCGTAGTGCGGCCCTGTACGGGAATTTCCTGGTCGGCATAACCGACATATCGCAGCAACAATACGGCATCGGCCGAGGCGACTTCGAGGCGGAAATGCCCGGCGACGTCCGTCATGGCGCCATTGCCAACGCCTTTTTCCTGAACGCTCACCCCGATCAGGGGTTGGTTGTCTTCAGCGGAAACGACGGTGCCGGAAATGGAGAAGGTTTGGGCATCAAGTTTTGGTAACCCAATTAATAAAAACAGAAACACGAAACTTCGGAGCCCCGGCAAAAGACCTGCGCGCCCCAAACGGAACAAAATTTTCACCACGGAGGCACGGAGGCACGGAGAAATGTCATCTTGTAAGGAACGCTCCGTGCCTCCGTGTCTCCGTGGTGAAATATGAAAATCTAAAGCGGAATAATTAGTAAAGATTGGACGCATAGCAACCTGATTGTGTTTCAGATTGGCAAAGTTGGCAAACACTGAAAAGCATTAATGATACTATTGCGCGAAAACATGGTACTTTTGTGAGCGAGGCAATTTTGAGTGCTTTGGGGTTTAAGGGCTATCTGCATATTGTACCCCGCTGCGTGAAACCCCACCCCCGACCCCTCCCCTAAAAGGGAGGGGAGACGTAGAGGGTACCGCGGCTTACTCTACAAGTTTGTCGCGTCTCCCCTCCCTTTTAGGGGAGGGGTCG
>CAUJEY010000083.1 GCA_963169325.1 Bacteroidota bacterium | reverse complement strand
AGAAAGATTTGCCAGATGTCTCGCTTCGCTCGACATGACAGCAATATGTTTTCAATTTTCATCCAGATTTCTCGCTGCGCTCGAAATTTACCGGGAACGCTTTGAATATTTCGAGCGCAGCGAGAAATCTGATGAGTAGTTTACCATAGTAGATCTGTCATGTCGAGCATAGCGAGACAACTGGATTTAAAATACTAAATCTTTCTGTCGGCAACCTTCGTTAAAACTTTTGGGCGGACAGCAAACCTTTAACTCCAAAACCGTAAATCATAAATTTAAAAATATGCGGACTAACACCGGAGTTTTTTCTATACTTTTTCTGACAGTTGCCAGCCTGTTTTTAGCCTTTTGCAATCCGGCTAAAAAAGCCACAACCTCCACGCCTGGCCGCAAACCACCCGTCACGACCGGTACCAAACCGCGTTACGAACCAATGGACACCCTGCGCTGGACGCCCGCGCCGGGTGTGAAACCACCCATTGGAAACCCTTCGGGTACAACGGACCTGCCGCCGGCAACGCCCTACACCGGCCAAACCTACCGGCTGGCTTTTCTACTGCCTTTTCTCACCAATCAGGCCGATCCGGAGAGCCAAACCGTTCCGGAAAGAAGCAACCTGGCCCTGCAATTCTATACCGGCGCGGGCCTAGCCCTGCAAAAACTCTCCACCGAAGAGGGGCTCAACCTGAGTGTCGATGTGTTCGACACCCAAAGCAGCGATGCCGATTTTCAACGCCTGCTCAGCAATCCGCGGATCGATAAGGCGCAGGTGGTGATCGGCCCCATTCGTCCCAGCCATGTGAGCCTGATGGCCGAACGCATCAAACAAACCCACCAGATATTGTTATCGCCGGAAAGTCCCAACATGGACCTGACCAACCGAAACCCCGATTTTATCCAGATCAACCCTTCCTTGCGGGCGCATTGTGCGGCTATTACGCGCTATGTGTTGGAACGCCATCGCCCGGATGCGGTAACGCTGGTGTGCAAACAAAAAGAAGCGGACCGGCTGCCCTATTTTCAGCAGTCCAACGCGCCGGGCAACACCCGTTTTGCCGAACTGATCGTGCCGGATGCCGCGGCTAATTTCGACAACATCGACCTGCGCCCCTATTTCCGCAGCGGCCGTACCGCCGTATTTATCCTGCCCACCTGGGCCAGCCAGGATTTTATCATGGCTTTCCTGCGCAAACTCCACACCACCCGGGGCAATACCCGCGTGGAAGTGTACGGCATGCCCCAATGGCGCAATTTTGAAAACATTGAACCGGAGTATTTCGCCGAAATGAACGTACATGTAACATCGGCTTCGCATATCGACAGGTCTTCCAACGAAGCCCGCGAATTCCGCCAGGCCTTTTACGATGCCAACGGCACGGTGCCCAACGACGACGCCTACAACGGCTACGACGTGACGATGTTTGCCGGCAAAATGCTCAAAAAGTACGGACTCAGTTTCCCTCAACGCCTGGCGTCCGAGGAATTTGAAGGCCTGCACGGCAAATTTCAATTTGCCAAAGTGTTTGCGACCGGAGCGGTGGACGACCGGGTAAACCAGTATGATTACCTGGAAAATATCTTTGTGCATATCCTGAAATTTCAAAATTTTAAATTTCAACCGGCGGAATGAATCCGGAACGTGAACAAAAAATCCGGGCCGTGATCCGGCAAAGCCAGCCGGATTTGACGGTGATCCTGGAGAATATCTTTGATCCACTCAACATCAGCGCCGCATTGCGCTCCTGCGATGCCGTGGGGGTACGCGAAGTTTTTGTGGTGTACACCCAAAAGTACCTCGACAAACGCGGCTTGGTTCTGGGGAAAAGGACCTCTGCCGGGGCTTTTAAGTGGATCGATGTGTACGTGTTTGAAGACCTGGAAGAGTGTTTTCGCCGCGTTCGCGAACGTTATGTCCGCATCCTGGCCACCCACCTTGGCGATGCCGGTCATTCCCTGTACGACCTTGATCTGACGGTATCTACTGCGCTTTTGTTCGGTAATGAAGACGAAGGCGTGAGTCCCGAAGCCCTGGCCCTGGCCGATGGAAATTTTGTAATTCCGCAATCCGGTTTTGCCGAAAGTCTGAATATCTCGGTGGCCTGTGCCGTTTCCCTGTTCGAGGCCCGGCGCCAGCGGGCAGCCAAAGGGTTTTACGACCGCGAGCCGCGCCTGAACAGTGCGCAGCAGGAACAATTGTTCAATCGTTGGGCGGGTATGTTAAAAGAAAAATCATGGCACCGTCGACTTGCTGTTCCGGTCGGCAAAGATTCCGCACCTTTGCTCCCTGTTTTTGTCGAACGGGACGAACATGCGCCGCCGAAAAAACAAGCACCACAGAATCCATTGACAAAATTTGAATTGTAAGTATCATTTACTCTAAAGCATATATTACTAGATAAAGTAAGTTGTTTGATATTTCGCCCCGCATTCAACCCCACCCCCATCCCCTCCCCCAAACGGGAGGGGGGCTTGCCTTCGTGTTTCTTATTGATCCCGGTTATGCAAACAAAAAATAACACGGAATCAAGCCCCCCGCCCATTTGGGGGAGGGGATGGGGGTGGGGTTGAATGCGGGGCGAAATACCAAACAGTCTTCTTTATATGGAGCTATATCTACTTTGTGGTTGAAGAATCAATCTCATGCAACTATCCCTCATCATCCCCCTCAAAAATGAAGCAGAGAGCCTGCCCGAGCTCGAAGCCTGGATTCGCCGCGTGGCGGAGGGGCAGGGCCTTTCCTACGAAATTATCTTTATCGACGATGGCAGCACCGACGATTCCTGGGCGGTCATCGAAAGATTGAAGGCGGCCAATTCGAATATTCGCGCGATCAAATTCCGGCGCAACTACGGCAAATCGGCCGCCCTGCAAGTCGGTTTTCAGGCGGCTCTGGGTGACGTGGTAATCACCATGGACGCTGACCTGCAGGACAGTCCCGACGAAATTCCTGAATTATACCGCATGATTGTCGAGGACAAATTTGACCTCGTCAGCGGCTGGAAAAAAGTGCGCCACGATCCCCTCGAAAAACGCCTGCCCAGCAAACTTTTCAATGCCGTGGCCAGCCAAATGAGCGGTATCCGGCTACACGACTTCAACTGCGGCCTCAAAGCCTACCGGCAGGCCGTGGTAAAAGCCGTGGAAGTGTACGGCGAAATGCACCGCTGGATACCCGTGCTGGCCAAATGGGCCGGCTTCGCCAAAATCGGCGAAAAAGTGGTGGAACATCGCAAACGGCAATACGGCTCCTCCAAATACGGCTGGGAACGCTACATCAACGGGTTTCTCGACCTGCTTTCCGTATATTTTGTCGGTAAATTCGGCAAACGCCCCATGCACTTTTTCGGTACCCTCGGCGTCCTGTTTTTTTTCGTCGGATTTGTATTCCTCGCCTACCTGAGCTGGGCCAAAATCGTGTACAATGAATACGGCATTGCCGACCGGCCGTTGTTTTACTTCGGTATTCTGGCGCTCATTATCGGCTCGCAGTTGTTTTTGACGGGATTCATTGCGGAAATCGTGAACCGGAATTCGGCCAGCCGGAATGAATACCTGGTGGAGAAGGAAATATGAAAATCCTACTGCTTTCTCCCGCCCACCCCCTGCGCGGCGGCATCGCCGCCTCATCCGAACGCTTAGCCCAGGTGTTGCAGGAAGCCGGTCACGAGGTCGTGATCTATAGTTTCAAACTACAATACCCCGCTTTTCTTTTTCCCGGCAAAACACAATTCACCGACGACCCGCCGCCGCCCGGCCTGACGATTAAAACCCGGCTGAATTCCGTCAATCCCCTGAACTGGCTGCTGGTTGGCAGTGAAATGGCCCGCGAAAAGCCGGATAAAATCATCGTACGTTTCTGGCTGCCTTTTATGGGGCCTTGCAAGGGCACTGTTTTGCGGGTGGCGCGGTGGCTGTCCCCTAAAAAAACAACCGTCACGGCGCTCGTCGACAATATAATTCCACACGAAAAACGCCCCGGCGACCGGTTGTTTGCGCGCTATTTCATTGGCGCCTGTGACGACTTTGTGGTGATGTCACGGTCGGTAGGGGAGGAGATCAAAGGGTTTGCCGGCGCGGGGGAAGTCCGTTTCGCCCCGCATCCCATCTACGATACCTACGGCGCCGCTCTTGATAAATCCACAGCCCGCCGCCAACTTGGCATCCCCGACGGGGTACCAGTCGTGTTGTTTTTTGGCTTTATCCGCGCGTATAAGGGGTTGGATTTGCTCTTGCAGGCGTTGGCACAAACACCTGGTATTCATGCACTGATTGCCGGCGAATGTTACGAGGACTGGCAGCCGTACCAGGATATTATTGACAAAAAAAAACTGGCCGAACGGGTACATTTGTTCACCGATTTTATTCCGGCTGCGGAAGTCGCCGTTTTTTTCAGCGCCGCCGACCTGGTGGTGCAACCCTACCGCAGCGCCACGCAAAGCGGTATTTCGCAGATTGCCTACCATTTTGAAAAACCGATGATCGTGACCAATGTGGGCGGGTTGCCGGAAATTGTGACCGACGGGGTGTCGGGCTATGTGGCGCTCCCCGAGCCGGGCGCTATCGCGGGAGCGATGCAGGATTTTTTTGCAAATGACCGGACAGCAGTCATGCAGGAAGGGGTGCGGCGGGAGAAAGCACGGTTTTCCTGGGAAAACCTGGTGCGGGTGCTGGTAAATGCTTTGTCTTGAGTCAATAATGGGGGATCATACTTTGTTTGCTGAGCTACCCTTTTATAGTTAAAAACTGATACTCTTGTTCAACTTTTGAACCGACATACCTCGTTTTGATTGCTTTTCCCGTCTTCCATTTTACAAATACCGTTTTTGCGCTGCCCGCCTGAATATGCGGCTCTATTTTTGAGGGCGAAGTTTAATCCATTTTTAACGCAAAAACCGCACTCCATGCGATCCTTAATCCTGGCTGCCTTCGGTGTCGCACTCGCGACACTGCTTTCCGCACAAGCTTCCAGCACCTTTTTCAGCACCTTCGACGCAGAGCGCGGCAGCGTGCTCGCGCCTGCCCGCGATGGCCGGATTTGGCTCGGTGGTATGAAAGACGAGCGAGCGCTACTCACCAAACTCGCCTTCAACGGCAAAGTACTCGAAAAACACAGTATCGGATTTGACGGGGCCGGCCTGGATTTTGAACATTTGGTGGATATATTTGAAGACGGCGACGGTATGCTTGTCGGTTGCGGCAATTTTGAAAATGACAACCTGGGCCGCGGATTTGTTTTCCGGTACGACCCGGCTACCCGCAAAATGGTGTGGAGCCAAATCGTTCGCAGTAACCTCAACTTTATTTATGGTATCACGGAACTCGGCCCCGGTGGCGACTTTGTGTTGTACGCCAACCCGCACACCATCGCGGGCAACGATGCCGAACTCCTGCAACTCCATCGTGCTACCGGTCAAATAGTATCCGGCAAAGCCAAACGGTACGGCCTGGGCTCCTCGGACAATATCACGCAAGCCGTATACCACAAGGGCGCGTTGTACACCTGCGGGCGCTTTACTATCGACAACGGCTTCAACGCCGACCCGTCCAGGATGCGAAATGGAATTTGCAGGGTAGACACCGCTACGCTCGAACCGCTTTGGACGCGTATCGGCCCTTACCCGACCGGCGCGTCGGCACGGCTCTCCGGGCGCGACATAATTATTGACAATGAGGCAATTATATCAACCCTTAGTGGCGATGCTACGGGACCGGACTTGTTTTCTTCCACCATTTTTCTTCAAAAAAACGACCTCAACGGCAACCTGCTCTGGGCACGGCAGTACGATCTGCCGGAGTGGAACGGCGAATTTGCCGAAGAAGTGATCAGCGTGCCCGATGGCTACCTGCTCTACGGGCACGACCTGCTGAGCGATACGAGTCGGTTGTTTTTGCTAAAAACAGATAAGAGCGGCTTCCCGCTGATGGCCGTAAAAGTTGATTTTGATCTCAACGAAAAATTCCCCGAAATACCTGCACGTTCGAAAATCATCCGCCTCGGCGACGCGTTGTACTTCACGGCCATGAGCCAAAACAACGTGGGCCAAACGCAGGGTATCCTGGCAAAAACAGACCTGGACGGCTGGGTGAACGACTCCTGCGGGATTTTCCAAAAAACGCCCGTCAACCTGGTGACAATGCCTGCCCCGGTGGGTGAGGCCGTGATACCGCCGGTGACTGCCAGCCCGGCGACGGTTGAAGGGGCAACTGTTACGGTGAACCTGCCTGACCTGACTTTTAGCGTAAAATGCGGCGCCGGCGGTACTTGTCCAACGCTGCCGGACCTGCGCGTAACGCTCGATTCCTTTACTTGTGTCGACGGATATTCCGTGCTGCACTATTCGTTTTGCAACCTCGGTGGCCAGGCGTATCAGGGTTCTGCATTTTTCGGGCTTTATGATAAAAACCCGTTTACGGATACGGCCATGCTGATAACGGCGGTGATCCATCCCGGTTTGTCGCTTCAACCCGGTGACTGCGACAAAGGAAGTATCGTGTCCAGCCTTTTTCCGCCGGTAATCTTCGAACTGGATACTTTTTCCAAATTGTACGCCATGATTGGTATCCACCTGAACATGCCGATACCGGTAAAAATCAGCGATTTCCCATTCACGCCCAATAAACCGGAGTGTAGTTATACGAATAACTTAGACAGTATTACCGTTCCTGAAAATATCTGCGGCACCTGCGAGAACCCGACCACTTTTGTCAAAAAATTGGGCGACCCACAGCGGCGGGAACTGGCCTACAGTATGTGTAAATCCAGCGACGGTAACATATATCTGGCGGGCAAACAGGGTATGGACCTGATGATTGCTAAAATCACACTACTCGGCGAGCCGATCTGGGTACGCAACTTTCCGGACAATCCCAACTTCCAGATCGAACTGTCTGAAATCCTTGAAGATTCGGAGGGCAAACTGGTGATCTGTGGTACGCAGGGAACCTCGCCATCCAATCGCCTGACGTTGGCCATGCGCTACGACCCTTCGGCAGATGTCGTGCTGTGGTATAAATCGTATCCGGCGCATCGTGCCGTCGCTTCCGGTATTTTGGAGAAAATGGCGGGCGGCAATTTTATTCTCAGCAGCAACTCGCAAGAGTTTGTCGGTGGCATGCTGAAAACGCGCTCGGAACTGCTCGAACTCGACCGTATTTCAGGCGATGTGGTGCCGACCCTGGCTGTGCGCTACCTGGGCGAACCGAATATTCGTTTCGAAAGTATGGCCATGAGCAACGGTAGCCTTTATGCAGCAGGCAGTCGGCAGACTGGCCCGCAACAATCGTTAACACCTGTTTTTGCCAAAATATCGGCTGACACCGGCCAGCCTGAATGGGTTTACATGACCAACCCGGACACGACAATCACTATGCCGACAGTGACTTCCCCGGGCAGCATGCTGATAGACAACGACTTTGCCATTATAGCAGGTATTGACGATATCGCTCCGGCAGGTTCGGGAAATAACAATTTCCTCTATCTCGAAAAACGTCATTTGGATGGTACTTTGATTTGGATGAAACGTTACGACATCCAAATTTTCCCGGAAGACGTAATCAGGGTTGCCAACAGCTACGTAATCTTTGGCTCCTTCTTCAGCACTAACCAATGGGGCATGATCAAAGTAGATGTGGCAAATGGCAACATCATTTTGGCAAAGACATTGACTGCCGGCGCTACTTCCAGCAATTTTACTTTCACACCCAACCGCCAAAGCCTGGCATTGCACATCGGTGTCGACATACTCCTGGGCGACCATACACAAGATGGTAATGGCGGCGGTGACTTGCTGCTTATCCGCACAGATGCAAATTTCGGACTCGACGACAGTTGTAGCCTGCTCCAAAACATTCAGGTCAGCTTTAAGGACTTACCTGCGAAATCGCAACCCCTAAGTATTGAGACCGTTCCGGCGCTGACGACGGCATTTACGTCAAGCACTTTGTTTCAGCCGGATTCGCTTAATGTGAGCAAATTATGCCCGCAATGCCTTTTCGAGGATTGCGCGGATGTTACCTTTGAAGTAGGCAGTATTTTTTGTTCGGCCGACAGCGCGCTTTTTTACAAAGCCAATATTTGTAATACGGGCAAGCAGCCTTACAGCGAGCCGTTCGAGGTTACCTTTTACGATAAAAACCCGCTGACTGAAGCCGCTCAAGCCGTATGGAGTATCGTGGTGAACGAACCGCTGGGCCCCGGCAAGTGCAAGGAGCTCAATTGGCCCCTGCCCGGAACCGCTTCGCAATACACCAAACTATACACCCTTGCCGGTGTAGGCAGCAATACTGTTACACCGGTTGACCTGGATAGTTTCCCTTTCCCGGAGGGCTTCACAGAGTGCAGGTACGGGAACAACTTGGACAGTTTTGCTGTGCAAACGCCCGTTTGCGACGGCTGCGAAAACCCAACCACGTTTTTCAAAACAATGGGTCGCGTGGATCGCCCCGAACAGGGGTACAGCCTTTGCACCGCCTCCGATGGCAACGTGTACATGGCGGGCCGGCAGGGCAACAACCCGATGATCGCCAAAATGACGCCCAACGGCGAGATGCTCTGGGTTCGCAATTTCCCGGCCGGCGACTTGCCTTTTGAGACCGTTGAATTGGTCGAGATCATCGAAGATTCGGAGGGCAATATCGTGATCTGCGGCACGCAGGGGCATTCACCCAACATCCGGGTGGCTGTAGCCATGCGCTACGATCCGGTTGCCAACCAGGTGTTGTGGTTTAAAAATTACCCCGAACTCAACCCCGAAGTGTTGGGCATAATTGAAAAAACGCCGGGCGGCAACTTTGTGCTGTACAGTTTTTCAGACGAACTCTTCCCGGGCGGGCCACCCCTTGGCAGCTATTACAAGGCTCGCTCGGAAGTGTGGGAGATTGACCGGAGTACAGGCGAAGTGGTACCCGCGCTGGCTACCCTGTTTGCCGGCAACCCGAGTATATATTTTCAGGATATGATCCCGTACAATGGCAGCCTGTACTGCGTGGGTGGGTGGCGCAACCCCGACATCGACAACTCCGGCAGGACCATGCTCGCCAAACTGTCGGCGACCGACGGTACGCCTGAGTGGATTCAGGGCACGCTGCCGGACACGGCGGTGGCCTTCCGGTTTCTAAATTTCCACAACATTTTGACGGATAGCGGGCAGTTGGTGGTACTGGGCTCCGGTATTACCGATTTGGGCCAGCCGACGCAAAAAAATTACGTGTTTTTGTCGAAATTCACCCTGGATGGCGCACTGCTCTGGATGAAAAGTTACGAAATCGCTTTGGCTGGGGAAGACATAGTGGCCCTGCCCGATGGTTATGCCATATTCGGACGAGTGGAGGGCAACAGCTGGTGCCTGCTCAAGACGGATAAGGATGGCAACTTGCTCGTTGCAAAAAAACTCACCATACCCGTCGCTGCCGGCAATACTTTCCTGTACTACCGACAAAACCAACTGCTTCGTTTGCCGAACCACCTCCTGGTGGTGGATGATTATAAAGATGCCGTGTACACCGATATCGTCCTGTTCAAAACCGACTACGATTTGAACCTCGACGATAGTTGCAGCCTGTTCCAAACCTTGCAAATCAACACACAGGTATGGCCTGTTGTAGCCAACCCGATTTTTACACCGTACGAACCCTATGCCGTTAATGCCGTCAACGTAACGACAACTTTCCAGACGGATTCCCTGAGCATTAAGCAACTGTGTCCGCAATGCCCTTGCCTCGACAAACCCGATATTACCTGGCAAGTGGACAGTGTCTACTGCTCCGGCGCCGATGGTGTTGTGGCCAATGTGCGTATTTGCAACCTGGGCCAGGTGTCGCCCACAGCGGGTTTCAACCTGACTTTTTATGATAAAAACCCGCTGACCGGGGCGGCAACGCCGCTTTATTCAACGTTCGTGCCGGATAAACCGGGATTCGGTGATTGTATTCAATACTCGTTTACGTTAGACACCGCCCTTATGAAATACCCCAAACTTTACACCCTCGCCGGGGTATGGGGCGATGTGCAAACACCCGTTTCACCCGACGATTTTCCCTATCCCAACGGCTTCGCTGAATGCGATTATGCCAATAATCTCGACAGTTTTGAAATACAACTGCCCGCTCCGCAAACACCCCAACTCGGCCCTGACCGGAGTATTTGTGCGGGTGAAACCACCACGCTTGACGCGGGCGCCGGGTATGTGTCGTACCAATGGCTGAACGGCCCGGCTACGCGGACATTTGCCGTAGGCACAACAGGCGACTATGCCGTGGAGGTGACCGACGCCTGTGGACGTATGCTGCGCGATACCATACAGGTGACCGTGGCGCCACAACCTGAACCGGTCACGATCACAGTACTATTCTATCCCGGCGATACAATTTTGGTTGACGGAGTGCCTTACACCCAGTCTGATACGGTGGTGCAAACCCTGCTCTCTGCTGCGGGCTGTGATTCGGTTGTTACGACCATCCTGCAACTTGTGGTAACCGGGATCAGTTTGCATTGTCCGGCCAACCTGACCCTGACCTTGCCGCCCAACCAAACAGAGATGCCCGTGGCTTACGATTTACCAACGGCTACCACTACATGCGCGGATCCAAACCTGGTTATAAATCTGTCGCAAGGGATCATGTCCGGCGGTTTGTTTCCGCTGGGCACAACGCCCGTCTGCTACGAAGCCGTCAACCAATGCGGTATTCGCGACACCTGTTGTTTCACAGTCACCGTGGAAGCGCCCGACCTGCCCGAAGACCCCTGCGACGTGAAAACACCTGCGGGCTGTTTTCGCTACGAGCTGCTGGGTATTCAATTCGATTCGCTGGGCCAACGCCGCTACCGGCTGCGTATCACCAACACTTGCGCCAGTCCACTGCTGTATACCAGCATCCAGTTGCCAAAAGGCGTGTTGGCCGTTTCGCCCAAAGAAGGCGCTACTTACGCCGCCCCTGGTGGAAATACCTACACCGTTCGCAATCCGAACTTTTCGCCGTTTTATTCTATCCGGTACAAACCGGTTTTGGGGAGTTTGAATAACGGGGCTTCGGATATTTTCGAATACACATTACCGCAACAATCGGCGCCCGATTACATCCATGTCTTCGCCAAACTGATCGACGGCACCCAATCGGAGACCCATCTGAACACATTTAACTGTCCGGTGCAGCCATACGGCACTGCGCAGAATGCGTCGCCGGCAATACCCCGGAGTCCGCAGGAACCGCTGATTTCGGCTCCCCTGGCCGTTCGGCCAAATCCTACCGACAGGCAGTTGTTTGTCGACCTGCGCCAGTGGGCAGGGCAACTGGTGTCAATTCAGGTGCTGAATGCACAGGGACAACTGGTGCTGGACCGCCGCTATGCTGCTGAAAACGGCTGGTTGGAAATGGATTTGCCCGAAGGGCTGGCGAATGGTTTGTATTTTCTGTCGGTGCAACCGCTGAGCGAGGCACGTTCGGTAGTGCGGTTTGTGCTGGAGCGGTGAAATATGTCAGGAGTACATTGCAGGCTATCCAACAATTTGAATATTATTTATTTGATAATCAATAACCTGCGACAGGTTTTTAAATAAAAACACTCAATTTTTCCAAAAAAATGATGTCGGCGCCCTGTGCTGTTCGGCTTAAGTTTTGAGGTAATCAAATTTATTTCACCTAAAGCCACCTTATGTTAAAACATCTGATTGTTGCCGCTTTTTTGGCCTTTGCACTTTCTTTGTTCGCCCAAACCCCCGGCTCCTGCGAAGACCCGGTCACATTTGTTAAAAAACTCGGTAGCCCCCAGCGCCTGGAACGTGCGTTCAGTATATGCGCCACCTCCGATGGCAATGTGTACCTGGCAGGAAGACAGCACAATAACCCGATACTTGCCAAAATTACGCCCAACGGCGAACCGATCTGGGTGCGTGGTTTTCCGGCCAGCAGCGCTGAGCCCTTAAATCTGACGGAGATCATAGAAGACTCGGAAGGAAATATCGTGATTTGTGGTACGCAGGGGCTGATAAATAACCGGAGAGCCGTTTTGATGCGCTATGATCCGGTAAAAGACACGATACTTTGGTATAAACATTTTGCCCACGAAGCAATAGGGGTTATGGAGAAAAATCCCGGAGACAATTTCATTTTGCATGCACATAATGAACGCGTTACAAATGGGGTGTTAACTTCTTCGATATATTTAATAGAATTCAACCGCACAACGGGTACACTGGCGTCGGGAGGTCTGTACACCCGTTTGGAAGGCAGCCCAAGGATGCGTTTCGAAAGTATGATTAAACACCAAGGCAATCTTTACGGCGCAGGTGGGTGGCAGCCCGGCTCGCAACAACCCTTATTTGCTAAAATATCCATAACCAATGGAAATCCGGAGTGGGCATATATAACCGATCCGGACACGACGACGAACGAAGTGGCGGCTTTTTCGCACCGGGACATAGTGCTGGACGAAGACCTGTTTATCATCACCGGATCGGGACATTCAGACCAGGGCGTATTTGCTTACCTGGAAAAACACGCTGCCGACGGTTCGTTGCTTTGGATGAAACGGTACGACCTGCCGATGCAACCTGAAGATGTAATCGTTCTACCGGATGCTTATTTTATTTATGGTAAAATAACGGACAACACCTGGGGTATGATCAAGACGGACAAAGATGGCAACCTGCTTCAGGCAAAAACCCTGATAACAGCCCCACAGCCGGCCGTCCCTGCTGATTATTCCAGTCGGCAGAGCCAGGTGCTTCATGTAGGCAATCACCTCCTGATGATCGATTCCGACCAAACGAATACGGATAACGACATTATACTCGTCAAAACTGACTTGGATGTCAACCTCGACGACAGTTGCAGCCTCCTCCAACAGGTGCCGGTAAATACCCTGACCTTGCCGGCGAAGATCGGGCAGGTTACTTTGATAAAACCATTCTATTCTCAGAGCGGCACGAGTGATGTAGGGGTTTTATTCCAACAAGACGCATTGCAAGTGCGCAAACTGTGCCCGCAATGCCCCTGTATAGACAAACCCGATATCACTTGTCATGGGGAAGAGATATTCTGTGTGCCCGGCGACGGCCCTTTTGTCAAAGTCAAAATTTGTAACCTCGGGCAGGTGGCTCCTGTTTCAAATTTTTACCTAAATTTTTACGACAAAAACCCGCTGACGGATACGGCCAAGGTGCTGCACCAGATTTACATTCAGTTTAAACCTGCGCCGGGCGACTGCTTTGATTTCCCATTGCCGCTGGACCCGGTCCTGTTCCAATATTCCAAAATTTATACGCTTGCAGGGGTAACGAACGACGTGCCGACCCCGATCTCACTCGATAGTTTCCCTTTCCCGAATGGTTATGCGGAATGTGACTATTCCAATAATCTTGACAGTTTTGAGGTGAAATTGCCCGATCCGGTAAAACCCGATCTCGGCTCTGACCGCAATATTTGCGAAGGACAAACTGTGGCCCTCGACGCGGGCAGTGGGTATGTGTCGTATAAATGGCTGAACGGCCCGTCCACACAAACCTTTACCGCCGTTGCAACCGGCGTTTACCAGGTAGAGGTGACGGATGCATGCGGCAGAACCCTGCGCGACACCGTGGCGGTTACGATCGTACCTCCACCTGCACCGACGACCGTGACTATCCAGTTTTATCCCGGCGATACCGTTGTGATCGACGGCACGGCCTACACCCAGTCCGGTACCGTAGTGCAAACCCTGACTTCGGCGGCCGGCTGCGACTCGGTCGTCAACAATATTTTGCAACTGGTCAATACCACTGTCGGCCTGCAATGCGCTGAAAACCTGACCCTAATGCTGGCGCCCAACCAAACGGCCATGGCAGTAAACTACAACCTGCCGACGGCATCAACGGACTGCCCGGATCCGGATATTACCCTGACGCTGTTGCAAGGCCCGCCGCCCGGCGCGCTCTTCCCGGCGGGCGTCACGCAGGTGTGTTACGAGGCTGCCAACCAGTGCGGCATCCGCGATACCTGCTGCTTCACGGTCACCGTAGAAGCGCCCGACTTGCCCGAAGAGGACCCCTGCGATATAAAAACACCGCCCGGCTGCTTCCGTTACGAATTACTTGGTATTCAACTTGATTCGCTCGGACAGCGCCGCTACCGGGTGCGGATCACCAATACCTGCGCCAGTCCATTGCTGTACACCTGCATCCAGCTGCCCAAAGGCGTGTTGGCCGTGTCGCCCAAAGAAGGCGCCACCTATGCGGCCTCCGCTGGGAATACTTACGCGGTGCGCAACCCGAACTTTTCGCCGTTTTATTCTATTCGGTACAAATCCATTGCGGGTAGTTTGAATAACGGAGCATCGGATGTTTTCGAATACACGTTGCCACAACAATCGGCGCCCGATTATATCCATGTTGTCGCCAAATTAACTGACGGTACCACTTCGGAAACACACCTCAACACATTTTACTGTCCGGTGGAGCCATACGGCGGTACACAGAATGCGTCGCCGGCGATCCCCCGGAATCCGGTGGAATCCCTGCCTGCTGCACAGTTGGCCGTTCGGCCAAATCCTACCGGCGGGCAGCTGTTCGTCGACCTGCGCCAATGGGCAGGGCAACAGGTGTCAATTCAGGTGCTGAATGCACAGGGACAACTGGTGCTGGACCGCCGCTATGCCGCTGAAAACGGCTGGTTGGAAATGGATTTGCCCGAAGGGCCGGCGAATGGTTTGTATTTTTTGTCAGTGCAGCCGCTGAGCGGGGCACGGGCGGCAGTGCGGTTTGTGCTGGAGCGCTGAGAAGACACGGAGAATATCGAATATCGAACAAGGAATATCGAATGTCGAAGTTGCGTAGAGTACACCGCATCACGGAACGCACTACGGGTATTTCGACATTCGATATTCCTTGTTCGATATTCGATATTCTCCGTGTCTCCGTGTCTCCGTGGTGAAAAACTACGCTACGGCGTACAACCCCGATTCCGGATTATTGCGTATCCACGTACCTGTAAGCCGCTTCATTATACCGGTCACCGGTATTCGGGAATTTCGCCAGTACCGCTTCCAGCGCCTGCAGGTCTGCTTCCGTCAGCCGGATATCTGCCGCCGCGGCATTTTCCCGCAGGTATTTTATTTTTTTGGTGCCGGGAATAGGAATAAGATGTTCGCCCTGCGCCAGCACCCAGGCCAGGGCTAGTTGCGCGGCTGTGCAGCCCTTGTTTTTTGCTATAGCGGCGATGCCGTGCGCGAGGTTGGTGTTGTTTTCCTGATAGGTTTTTTGATACCGGGGCAGGGTTAGCCGGAAATCGCCGGCGGGCAGTTCGTCGATGTTCAGGGTGTCGGTGACCAATCCCCTGGCCAAAGGGCTGAACGGCACGAAGCTGATGCCCAGTTCCTTACACAGCGGCAGTATTTCCTTTTCCACCCCCCGGGTCAGCAGGGAGTATTCGCTCTGCAGCGCGCTGATGGGATGCACGGCATGCGCTCGGCGGATAGAGTTGGCCGACGCTTCCGACAGGCCCAGAAAACGAACCTTGCCGGCCTGCACCAGCTCGGCCATCGCCCCAACGGTTTCTTCCACCGGCACGTTCGGGTCTATCCGGTGCGCGTAATACAGGTCGATCACATCGGTTTTCAGTCGTTTCAGGCTGTGCTCCACGGCCACTTTGATGTAGGCCGGCGAGCAATCCAGGCCGCCGGGTTTGCCATCGGCGTAAGCGCGGAATCCAAATTTGGTGGCGATAAATACCTTATCCCGGTTGGCGGGGAGTATGCGGCCGATCAGTTCCTCGTTCCGGCCGTCGGCGTATATGTCGGCGGTGTCCCAAAAGTTGATACCCAGATCGATGGCTTCTTCGAGGACTTTTATACCTTCTTTTTCATCCGGCGTGCCGTAGCCGTGGTTGATGACCATGCAGCCGAGGCCGATGGCGGAGAGGGGGATGTTGGTGCGGGCGAGAGTGCGGTATTGCATGTGATGGAGAATGTTTTAAAACATAAAAGTAAGAAACAGGAAGGGTTGAGGAAGGGAAATATTTAACCTGTCTGTTAGCAGGCAAATCGCAATTTATTATAAGAATTTCTGAGGTTATTTCTTTCTTTTGCAGGATAAATTTGAAGTTTAACCTAAAAGATAACCTCACATGTCTTACTTATTATTCTGCCTGCGCGGCTTGGCGGTGCTATGTTTGCCCCTTACCCTCTCCGCTCAATTCAGCGATCTCCACCCCGTCAGCCTGGGCGCCGGCGCCAAAAACACCCTGGCGCACGCCGATATCAACGGGGACGGGCTGACCGACCTGGTGGTGGGCGCCGAATATGCCGTGTACTGGATACCCAACGCGGGCGGCAGCACGCAGTTCTATGCGCCCCGTATCATTACCGAGGCCGAATTCGGAATAGCCGCGGTAGGCGATATGGATATGGATGGCGACCCTGATGTAGTTTGTGTCCGGGACTATAATCCCAACAACGACCTGTTTTGGTATCGCAATGACGGCCAGGGCAATTTCGACCTGGCGGCCACCTGGGGAGATCCGGTCACCAATATTCGTTCCCTTGAACTGGCCGACATGGACGGCGACGGCCTGACCGACGTGGTGGTGAATAACTCGGAGATTTCATGGTATAAAAATATCGACGGTACGGGCGCGTTCTCGGCGCCACAGTTGATAAAAAAAACATTTTCAAGCGCTTATTATTGGATGAAGCTGCTGGACCTGGATTCCGACGGGGATATGGACCTGGTGTACAACGCAGCCAGCCGCGCCAAATGGCTGGAAAATACCAACGGCCTGGGCACAGCCTGGAGCGCGGAAAAGGAACTGGACGGCAGTAGCCGGACAACGGCCGCCGAAATGGCCGATATCGACGGCGACGGCCTGAAAGACCTTGTTTTGACCCTTTTTGGACCCGGCCCGGTCTGGTTCAAACGCAAGCCAGGCGGTTTCGACCCCTACAAGTACATCCTGTTAGGCGCAATTCCGCTGACAGGGTCCGATCAGTCCCTCTGTATGGGCGACCCCGACAAGGACGGTGACACGGACATAATGGGCAGCAGCCCCGGCCGGCTGACCTTTTACCGCAATACCGGCGGCGGCAATTTCACGTACACGGTAGTCGATACCCTGAGTCAGGTCAGTGGTATGAGTTGGGTCGACATCGACGGCGACGGCAACGACGACCTGACGATAGCCTACCGGAATCCGGCGAAAGTCCTTTGGTACACGAATGCGGGCAACGCCGTATTCGGGTCACCCCGGTGTACGGGCGCCGAATACAAGAGTACGGGCGCCATCGCGGTTGCCGACCTGGATATGGACGGCGACCGCGACCTGGTCGCCGCCAATACGTTGGGCGGAAGCCTGGATGATCATATCAAACAACTTGTATGGTACGAAAACCAGGGCGGCCAGTTTACCCGGCAACACGTTTTGTCCTTCGATTCAATTGATTTCTCCCGTGTCGAAGTGGCCGATCTCGATGGCGACCTTGATCCCGATATTCTGGCGGGCAGCTCGAGTCCCACCCGGCTGTGCTGGTTCGAAAACGACGGTACGGGCCGTTTTGTCATGCATACCCTTTTATCATCCGGTTCCGGCAGTTCAATTAACAACCCTGAAATCAGAATTTCCGACATAGACGCCGACGGCGACCCGGACGTTTCCGTGATGTTTTATGCCTCTTCCGCTAAAGTCTGGTGGTTCGAAAACATCGGCGGAACGAATGTCTTCGGACCGGCAAAACTGGCGGGATCAGGAGATTATGCCAAAAATTATACCTTCCAAGACCTGAATGCCGACCAGATTCCCGACCTGGTCATCAACGCTCAGAACAATTTCGGCCCCGATTTTCTCTGGGTTCAATATGCCGACTCGGCGGGGCATTTTCCTGCCTTTGTTGCGACGAACCTCGGTCCCCTGGGTAATAAGGCCGCACTGACCTCCGGCGATATCGATGGCGACGGGAAAAATGACCTCGCGGCAATGGGCGATAACGGCGTGTGGTTTTTCGGAAGCAAATCCGGGTTTAGTAAACAGATTGTGGATGGCAGTATCCAGGGTAGTTTTTTTGCCCTGGCGATTACCGATGTCGACCTGGATGGCGATAACGACCTTGTCGCAAACAGGACCATTGGCAGTATCCAGCATATCGATTGGTTTGAAAATGCCGATGGCCAGGGTAATTTCAATCCGGCTGCGACGATCTATACCAACGACAAAGATTATCCGTATATCGCTGCAATGGCTTCTGACGACCTGGATGGCGATGCAGACCCGGACATCATATTCGCCACCGGCCATTATCCGCCCAAAATCGTCTGGATCGAAAACGTAGTGACCGGCAGTCGCACCATCAGCGGACGTTGCTTCTGGGATGTGAACGCCAGCGGCCAGCCGGACACTAATGAGGTGGGCCTCCAGCAGTTGCCCATAAAAATATCGCCGCTGCCCCGCTCGGTGTACACTAATGCGGACGGTGATTTCCGGTTCTATGTACAACCTGGCAGCTTCGAGGTGGCTTTCGAACCGCAACTGTGCCAAAAACTCACTACTCCCGCCACGCAGCAGGCAAATACAACGGATACATCGGTGGACAGCCTGTTTTTCGGCATACAGTACGACCCCGACAGCAGCGGCCTGCGCGGCTGGCTGTTATCTTCGCCTACCCGCTGCGACAACAAGGTGGGGTTCCGTCTGGTGTTGGAAAACACCGGTTGTGCAGCCGAATCGGGTACGGTTACCCTGCGCATGAACGGACTCGCGACCTATTATACGGCCAATCCCCTTCCGCTAAGTATCGGCGCAGATTCCCTGACCTGGGATTTTCAGGATATCCCACCCGGCAACCGGCATGAAATTTTTGTACTTTTTCAAATCGCCGGCGCCGATCACATAGGTGATTCGGTGCGCATACAGGTGCTGCCGCGTACCACGACGGGCGGAACGGTGATCGAACGGGCTCCCTTCCACTATGTATCGGCCATCACCTGCGCCTACGACCCGAACGACAAACAGGTGTGGCCCGCGCGGGGCGCGGATAACCGGGTGAACGACGGGGAAGAACTGCTCTATACCATCCGGTTTCAGAACACGGGCACAGATACAGCCTTCCGGGTGGTTATTCACGACCGCCTGTCGCCCGACCTGGACTGGGCCACGCTGCGCCCGCTGGCGGCCAGTCATCCGTTTACCTCCTCGCTGAGTGAAAACGGCTTGCTGGAGTTTCGTTTTGAAAATATTTTGCTGCCT
>CAUJEY010000082.1 GCA_963169325.1 Bacteroidota bacterium | reverse complement strand
CCCGAGGCGTACAACTGAACCGTCACACCGGCAAGCGGCATATCCGTGCCGGCATTGTACGTGCCGTTGTCGTTGTTATCCATGAACACGTAGTTACCTATGGCAACTTTCTCCGTGCGGAACGTGAAGTCGATCGTTCCGTTCACATTGTTGTCGTCCAGGGTACCCGGGTAGTCCGTTTGGGCCTCTCCGGTCGGCTCTGCGTTCGGCGTCAACGTGAACACGTTCGACGCGATGCCGCCGCTCACCGGCGTATCACCGCCGTTGTCGTTGCCGTCTGCTGTGTCGCCCAGGTCCGCGCCAGGATATGATTCTTTATCTTCCAATGGCTGGCCTGCGCCGAAGTTGCTGGCAGGAATGAAGACCACGTAGTCGCCCGCATTCAGGTTGTCAAAGTAGTAGTAACCGTTGGCGTTCGTCGTCGTCGTGAACAGCGGAGCGTCCACGCCCGGCGTTTGCGTCGAAGTATACAACTGTACCGTTACGCCTGCGATAGGCATATCCGTGCCCACGTTGAACACGCCGTTGTCGTTCACGTCCATGAACACGTAGTTACCTACGGCCACTTTTTCACTTATAAAGGTAAAATCGATCGTCTCATTTACATTGTTGTCGTCCAAATTACCCTCATATTGAGGTGTTGCACTACCTTCTCCGCCCGCACCCGTTTCATTCACCGGTTGTGCATTGGGTTGAAGGTTTACGACACTCGAGGCGATACCACCGTTTACAGGTGTATCTTGACCATTATCGTTATCGTCAGTGTTGCCAGAATCGGCGCCAGGGTATGAAATTTTATTCTCCAGCGCGCCACCCGTAGTAAAGTTCGAAGACGGGATGTAAACAATGTATTGTCCTGCATTCAGGTTATCAAAGTAGTAATAACCGTCCGGATCAGTAATATCGATTGCTACGGGAGCATCCACACCCGGCGTTTGTGTAGCCAGGTACAATTGCACCGTCACATTAGCAAGACCCATATCGCCTACGTTGAACAATCCGTCTTCGTTGTTATCCATGAACACGTAGTTACCTATGGCAACCTTCTCCGTGCGGAACGTAAAGTCGATCGTTCCGTTCACATTGTTGTCGTCCAGGGTACCCGGGTAGTCCGTTTGGGTCTCTCCCGTCGGCTCGGCGTTCGGCGTCAACGTGAACACGTTCGACGAGATGCCACCGCTCACCGGCGTATCACCGCCGTTGTCGTTGCCGTCTGCTGTGTCGCCCAGGTCCGCGCCAGGATATGATTCTTTATCTTCCAATGGCTGGCCTGCACCGAAGTTGCTTGCAGGAATGAAGACCACGTAGTCGCCCGCATTCAGGTTGTCAAAGTAGTAGTAACCGTTCGCGTTCGTCGTCGTCGTAAACAGCGGAGCGTCCACGCCCGGCGTTTGCGTCGAGCCGTACAACTGTACCGTCACGCCTGCTATAGGCATATCCGTACCCACGTTGAACACGCCGTTGTCGTTGTTGTCCATGAACACGTAGTTACCTACGGCCACTTTTTCCGTGCGGAACGAGAAGTCAACCGTGCCGTTCACATTGTTGTCGTCCAGGTCGCCAGGATAGTTGTCCTGGTCTTCGCCCGTCGGCTCTGCGTTCGGTTGAAGATCGATCACGTTCGACACGATACCACCGTCGTCCGGCGTATCACCGCCGTTGTCGTTGTTATCCACGTTGTCCGTGCCGTCGGCGCCCGGGGACGATTGTTTGTTCTGAAGCACGCCGCCCACGGCGAAGTTGCTTCCAGGAATATACACCACGTACTGACCGGCGTTCAATTCGTCGAAGTAGTAGTAACCGTCAACATCCGTCACCGTCGTGAACAGCGGCGCATCCACGCCGTAGTTCGCTCCCGAGGCGTACAACTGAACCGTCACACCGGCAAGCGGCATATCCGTGCCGGCATTGTACGTGCCGTTGTCGTTGTTATCCATGAACACGTAGTTACCAACGCCGACACATTCTCCAACCAGCGTCATGCTGGTAGTTGTCGTACAACCGTTGGCATCGGTCACCGTTACTGTGTATGTACCACTGCCCAGACCGCTGCGGTCTTCCGTGTTATTCACACCAGGTACATCTGCCCAATCATAGGCATAGTTACCTGTACCGCCCGAAGCAGTGATATCAATAACACCGTTGTTGATGTTGCAGCTGGTCGGTTGGGTAGAGGATGCGATTACGACAGCAAGCGGACTGACCGGCTCGTTAATTACAACGCTGGTAGAGGTTGAGCAGCCATTAATATCCGTTACCGTTACCGCGTAGGTGCCGGCAACCAGGTCGCTGCGATCCTGGATATTATCCGAACCCGGAAGGTCATCCCAATTGTAGGTATAGCCCGGCGTGCCGCCCGTAGCCGTGATATCAATAGAGCCCGTGTTTTCTCCGTAACAGAGTACATCGTCAGTATCCACACTTACCGATGGAGCAGGATAAAGCGTTACACTCACCGTTTGCGAAGCAGAGCAATTGTTGCCGTCTGTATAGCTATACGTTACCGTGTACGTACCGGGGCCGGCAACGCTTACATCGAGCACCGCCGTGCCTGCAGGATTATTAGCTGTGAAGCCCGCAGGAGCGTTCGTGCTGAACACTCCGCCCGCAGGCGTACCCGTGAAGTTCATATCCGAACCATTTTCACATGCATCGGCCGGATCGTTCAAAGTAACGACAGGAAGCGCCAAAACTGTGATGGTCATAGCATCCGTTGCTAAAGCGCACGGACCTGCGCCATCCGGGTCGGACGTCGTCCAGGTCAATGTGATCGTAGTACCCACTTCCGCTTCCGAGGGAGTGTAGGTTGTCGTGGGATCGGTGGAATTGAAATAGTTACCCAATCCACCGCTCCAGTAACCGGGGCCGCTGGTGTTTGCGGCCAGTGTCACGGGAACAATTCCGCATACGGTTTGATTCGGACCGGCGTTAGCCGTGGCAGAGGGTGTAATAAATATGGTTACGTCATCACCTGCCCAGGCGCAAAAGCCGGGAGGATCATTGGTCACCAAGGTTAGAACTACACTGCCAAAATCAATGTCATCCTGGGAAGGAGTATAAGTTGTTGTCGGGTTGTTCGGATTGCCGAAGGTACCGTTGCCGTTAGAACTCCAAGTCACGCTGGTAGCGCTTCCGCCGTAAGATCCGGAAAGGAAAACCGTGGCATTGTCCGCACAAACACTTTGATCCGTACCAGCATTAACAGTTGCAGTCGGGGTGATCGTAATGGTCATCTGATCGCTCACGGCATTGCAAGGTCCGGTTGGATCTTCCGTTGTCAGGATCAGCGTCACCGTACCGGCTGCGATTTCTGCCGCAGAAGGCGTATAGGTGGCGTTCAGGGTGTTCGCATCCGGATTGTAGGTGCCGGAACCGCCGCTCCAACTTCCGCTGGTAGCCGAACCGCCTACCAGGCCGTTCAGGTTAACAACCGGATTATCGGAGCATATCGTTTGATTCGGGCCGGCATCTGCCGTGGCTACCGGATCAATGGTGATCATCATCTGATCGGTACCGGGCAAACAGGCGCCGGCAGGATCATCCGTAGTCAATGTCAGGGTCACCGTGCCCGCAGCAATTTCTGCCGCGCTCGGCGTGTAGATAGCATTAAGTGTCGTATTGTCCGGGTTAAACGTACCCGTACCGCCGCTCCAGGCGCCCGTTGAAGCGGAGCCGGCAACGGAGCCGGACAACGTTACTAGCGGGTTGTCGGCGCAAACTTCCTCGTCATTGCCCGCATCAGCTACGGCTGCCGGATCAATGGTAATTGTGATCTGGTCAGTCGCCGTGCCGCAAGGGCCGGCCGGATCATCCGTGGTCAGGGTTAAAATGACCGTACCGGTGAGGACGTCGGGCGTGCTCGGGATATATGTCGCATTCAATGTGAATTCATTCGGGCTAAACGTACCCGTACCGTTTGTCGTCCAGGTACCGCTTGAGGCGGAGCCACCGACAGAACCATTCAGGGATACCGAAGCATTGTCGGCACAGACTGTCTGGTTTGTGCCGGCATTCACCGTAGCCTCCGGATTAATGGTGATGATCATTTGATCGCTCACCGCCTGGCATGGACCGACGGGGTCGTTGGTCGTCAACGTCAAGGTTACCGAGCCGGCAGTAATATCGGCTGGACTCGGCGTGTAAGTTGCCCCCACTGTCGTGGCATTCGGGCTGAAGGAACCCGTCCCGTTTGAGGTCCAGGTGCCACTTGAAGCCGAGCCGCCAACGGCGCCGGCCAGCACCACTTCCGGATCGTTTGAGCATACGGTTTGATCGTTTCCGGCATCAACAGTTGCAACCGGATCAATCGTAATCGTCATCTGGTCGGTTGCAGGACCACAAGGGCCTGCCGGATCATCCGTAGTCAGGGTCAGCGTTACTGTACCGGCAGCAATTTCTGCCGGCGTAGGTGTATAGGTAGCGTTCAGCGTAAAATTATCCGGCGTGAAAATACCGGCGCCGCCGCTCCAGGTACCGCTGGTTGCGGTGCCACCAATCAAGCCTGCAAGCATCACCGTTGCATTGTCGGCGCAAACCGTTTGGTTCGGACCGGCATCGGCAGTTGCTGCCGGATCAATGGTAATGGTCATCTGGGCGGTTGCCGGACCGCAAGGGCCGGCTGGGTCGTTGGTCGTTAACGTCAGCGTCACCGTACCGGCAGTGATTTCGCCGGCACTCGGTGTGTACGTTGCATTGAGCGTTGTATTGCTCGGGTTGAACGTGCCCGCACCACCGCTCCAGGTACCGCTCGTAGCGCTTCCACCGACGGCACCCGCCAGGGTGACCGCAGGATTATCCGCACAAACGGTTTGGTTCGGACCGGCGTTGGCCGTTGCAACCGGATTGATCGTAATGGTCATCTGATCGTTGGCCGGACCGCAAGGACCTGCCGGATCATTCGTCGTCAAGGTCAGCGTCACCGTACCGGCGGCAATTTCGCCGGCGCTCGGTGTGTACGTTGCATTGAGCGTCGTATTGTTCGGGTTGAACGTACCTGCGCCGCCGCTCCAGGTACCACTCGTCGCGCCACCACCGACGGTACCCGCCAGGGTTACCGCAGGATTATCAGCGCAAACGGTTTGGGGCGAGCCGGCGTCAGCTGAAGCAATCGGGTTGATCGTAATAGTCACCTGACTGGTAGCCGGACCGCAAGGACCTGCCGGATCATCGGTGGTCAAGGTTAGCGTCACCGTACCGGCGGCAATTTCGCCGGCACTCGGTGTGTACATCGCATTCAGCGTCGCGTTATTCGGGTTAAATGTACCCGCGCCGCCGCTCCACGTGCCGCTCGTAGCAACACCGCCGATGGTACCGGCCAGCGTCACCGTCGCATTATCCGCGCAAACGGTTTGGGGCGGGCCTGCATTTGCTGTGACAACCGTATTAATGGTTATGGTCACCTGATCGGTGGCCGGGCCGCAAGGACCTGCCGGGTCATTCGTCGTTAAGGTCAGTGTCACCGTACCGGCAGTAATTTCGCCGGCGCTTGGTGTGTAAGTTGCATTAAGCGTCGTATTATTCGGGTTGAACGTACCTGCGCCGCCGCTCCAGGTACCGCTTGCCGCGCTACCGCCAACAGAACCTGCCAGAGTTACCGCCGGATTATCCGCGCAAACGGTTTGGGGCGAGCCGGCATCGGCCGTAGCAACCGGATTTATGGTAATCGTCATTTGACTGGTAGCCGGGCCACAAGGACCTGCCGGGTCATTTGTCGTCAAGGTAAGCGTCACCGTACCGGCAGCAATTTCGCCGGCACTCGGGGTATACGTTGCATTAAGCGTCGTGGCATTCGGGTTGAATGTACCCGCGCCGCCGCTCCACGTGCCACTCGAAGCAGCGCCGCCAACAACGCCTGCCAAGGTCACCGTCGCGTTATCCGCACAAACTGTTTGGTTGGGGCCGGCGTTGGCTGTTGCAACCGGGTTGATGGTAATCGTCATCTGATCGGTCGCTGCATCACAAGGGCCTGCCGGATCATTCGTCGTCAGCGTCAGCGTCACCGTACCGGCGGCAATTTCGCCGGCGCTTGGTGTGTAAATGGCATTGAGCGTAGTATTGTCCGGGTTGAACGTACCTGCGCCGCCGCTCCAGGTGCCGCTTGTAGCGCCACCACTGACAGTACCGGCAAGCGTCACTGCCGGATTGTCGGCACAAACCGTTTGGTTTGGGCCGGCGTCAGCAGTAGTCGGTGCATAAAAGGTGATATCCACCTGATCGCTGGACGCCACACAAGGGCCTGCCCCATCGGGGTCCGCAATGGTGTAGGTGAGGGTCACCGTTGTACCGCCGGCGGTAACTTCAGCGCCGGCAGCCGTATAGACGGTATTAGGGTCATTGGCATTGTTAAAAGTACCAGCGCCACCAGACCATGTACCGCCAGACGGGACACCCGCCATAGTTGCCATATTGCCACAAACGGACTGGTCCGGGCCGGCATCGGCACTACTGCCGGAATTGATCGTAAGGATCATCTGATCGCTCACGGCCGGACAGGGGCCTGACGGGTCATCTGTAGTCAGCGTGAGGGTCACGGTACCGGCCGTTACATCTGCACCACTCGGGGTATAGGTAGCGGTAAGCGTCGTATTGTCGGGGGTAAAAGTACCCGTACCACTCGTCGTCCAGGTGGCGCTCGAAGCGGAACCACCGATGGAGGCCATCAGCATAACCGGAGTCGGACCACAGGTGGACTGATTTGGACCGGCGTCCACCGTAGCCGGCGGGTTGATCGTGATAACCATCTGGTCGTTCACGGCCGGGCAGGGGCCCGTCGGGTCGTTGGTCGTCAGCGTCAGCGTTACCGTACCGGCTGTGATATCAGCGCTACTCGGCGTATACACTGCATTTATCGTAGTAGCATTCGGAGCGAACGTGCCCGAGCCACTTGTTGTCCAGATGCCGCTGGAAGCGCCGCCGCCAAAAGAGCCGGCCAAGGTTACCGTCGAACCAGCGCAGATCGTCTGGTTCGGACCAGCTTCTACCGTAGCCGGCGGGTTGATTGTGATGATCATTTGATCGTTTACTGCAGGGCAAGGGCCTGCCGGATCATTCGTCGTCAAAGTCAGGGTCACCGTGCCGGCGGTAACATCCGCGCCACTCGGGGTGTAAACAGCATTCAGAGTCGTGGCATTCGGAGCAAACGTTCCCGAGCCGCTTGTTGTCCAGGTTCCGCTGGAAGCGCCACCACCGACCGAGCCGGCCAGCGTTACCGTCGAACCGGCGCAGATCGTCTGGTTCGGACCGGCTTCTACCGTAGCCGGCGGGTTGATTGTGATGATCATTTGGTCGCTCACTGCAGGGCAAGGGCCTGCCGGGTCGTCCGTCGTCAAAGTCAGGGTCACCGTGCCGGCGGTAACATCCGCGCCGCTCGGGGTGTAAACAGCGTTCAGCGTCGTGGCATTCGGAGCAAACGTTCCCGAGCCGCTTGTTGTCCAGGTAGCGCTGGAGGAGGAGCCGCCCCGTATACCGGCCAAGGTTACGGTTGAACCGGCACAAATCGTCTGGTTCGGACCGGCATCCACCGTAGCCGGCGGATTGATGGTAATGGTCAATTGGTCGCTTACTGCAGGGCAAGGGCCCGTCGGGTCGTTGGTCGTCAGGGTCAGCGTTACCGTACCAGCGGTTACTTCCGCCGGGCTTGGAGTGTAGATTGCATTTAGCGTTGTATTATTTGGGTTGAACGTACCCGTACCGCCACTCCAAGTAGCGCTGGAGGACGAGCCGCCGCGTGTACCAGCCAGTGTAACCGTCGAACCGGCACAAATCGTCTGGTTCGGTCCGGCGTCCACCGTTGCAACCGGGTTGATCGTGATAGTCATTTGATCGTTTACCGCCGGGCAAGGACCAGCCGGATCATCGGTGGTCAGCGTAAGCGTTACCGTACCGGCCGTGATATCGGCGCCGCTCGGTGTATAAACTGCATTCAGCGTCGTAGCATTCGGGGCGAACGTGCCCGAACCGCTCGTTGTCCAGGTAGCGCTGGAAGACGAACCGCCGCGCGTACCGGCCAGCGTCACCGTTGAACCGGCGCAAATCGTCTGATTCGGTCCGGCATCTACTGTGGCAGGCGGGTTAATCGTAATAGTCATCTGATCGTTCACCGCCGGGCAGGGACCTGTCGGGTCGTTAGTGGTCAACGTCAGCGTCACCGTACCGGCCGTTACTTCCGCAGGGCTCGGCGTATAGATCGCATTCAGCGTCGTATTGTTCGGGTTAAACGTGCCCGTGCCGCCACTCCATGTCGCGCTCGTAGACGAGCCCCCACGGATACCGGCCAGCGTTACCGTCGAACCGGCACAGATCGTCTGGTTCGGACCGGCGTCCACCGTAGCGGGCGGATTGATGGTGATGGTCATTTGGTCGCTCACTGCCGGGCAAGGGCCTGCAGGGTTATCGGTGGTCAAGATCAGGGTCACCGTACCGGCAGTAACTTCGGCCGGGCTCGGGGTATAGACCGCATTCAGCGTCGTATTGTTCGGGTTAAACGTGCCCGTACCGCCGCTCCAGGTAGCGCTCGTTGACGAGCCTCCACGGATACCGGCCAGCATTACCGTCGAACCGGCACAAATAGTTTGATTCGGACCGGCATCCACGGTAGCAGCAGGATTGATCGTGATGGTCATCTGATCGTTCACCGCTGTGCAGGGGCCTGCCGGGTCGTTGGTTGTCAGCGTCAGGTTTACCGTACCCGCCGTGATATCGGCTCCACTTGGTGTGTAAACGGCATTCAGCGTAGTGGCATTCGGCGAGAAGGAGCCGGAGCCGCTTGTTGTCCAGGTACCGCTGGAAGCGCCGCCGCCAACCGAGCCGGCCAGCGTTACCGTCGAACCGGCACAAATGGTTTGGTTGCTGCTTGCGTCAACTGTAGCCAACGGGTTTACCGTTACCTGAATTTCCTGGGCCGGCCGGCAATCTGCGCCCGGATCGGGGTTCAGGATCACATACACATAGTATGTAACCGGAGAAACGCCGTTGTTGGTCGGGAAAGCAACGTTGCTGAGACTTGCCGTACCGCTGCTCGGCGTGGCGGTGTTGATATTGGTACCGCCATTGGCGCCATAGTTATAAATAATGGCCGATTCTCCCGCAGTTGGGTTGCTACCGGACATCTTATCGGATGTGAAATACACGAACCGGATGGCGTCGGTGCCCGTCGTCGTCGTCGAGGCGGACAGGCTGGTCACCGTGGTGCCGCTACAAACCGTGTGCGGGCCGTTAGGGCTGGTGATCGTCGGGCAAGAGAAGAAGCCCAGGTCCAGCGAGTGGTCGTTCTGACCGGCCAGGCCCACCGTGTAAGCGATAGTGGGGATACTGGCAGCTAATGATGCATCACTGTCGCGTACATCCGGCTGGCCGCCGCCGCCGGTGTTGGCGGTGGTCAGTACCAGGTTGGACAGTTCGCTGACGCCTTGCCCGGTACCGCTGTTCCAGTCGGCAGAGCCTACGCGGATGAGGTATTTTTTACCGGGCTGCGGGCCTGCCTGGTTGCCGGCCAGCGAGGGATCGCCGTCGGTCACGTTGGAGGCATTGAAATACCACGTGCCTATTGCGCCGCTGTTGGCAGTAGTGGTCGTGGCCAAAGCCGCACCCTCGGGTATGCCGTTATTATCAAAGTCGGCATACAGCTCGATGGTCACGTTGCCGATGCCGGCTTCACTGGCATCCTGAACGCCGTCTTTGTCGGCGTCGACCCATACGCGGTTTCCGATTTCGACGGGGGGCGGCGCGCAGAGCAATTCAACGTCGCCCAGTGCCGAGCCTTTACCAAAACCGTTCGGGCTTCCGTAGCTTCCCGTAACGATCCGATAGGAATCGGTGAAGTTGCCCGTGGTTAAGCTCACCCAACGGATACCTTGGGTAAAGAAGGCATTCACGTCGAAAGAGGGCACCACTATTTCGGTGGATCCCTGCAAAACAGCCAGGGAACCTAAACTGATTTCATGGTGGGAGGCGTCGGAGCCGGTATAATAATCCCCCCAGAAATATTCGCCCGCATTAGTGGGGCCGTCGTTGGTTTTGAAGCCGGTTGGGGTGCCTTTTGCATCGGCTTCTCCCTGTTCCAGGGTGTATGTGCCACCGTTGTTTTTTGCAAAAACGACATCGCCACCCGTTCCGCCGTTGGCGAACAAAGTGGTACCGGAAATGGCGCGGTAGTTCACCCAACCTTGTTGGTGCGGCCAGCGGTCCATCATGCCGATGATCATATCGCCATTGTTGCTAAACTCGATGTCCGATACGGCAGGCTGCGCGGCATCCACAAAACCTAAGTTGGTGGCGCTAGAGAAGGCCTGTCCGTTGGCAATTACCTGGGCATTGTTCCAGGTATCCATCCAGCGCTGCCAGGTAGAGTTGACGAGGTTTGCACCCGAGGTTTGCTGATAATACGGCTCACGGGTGTGGTCCAGATCGAAGGTGAGTACGGTGGTGAAAGCCGTCGGGTTTTTCGGGTCAAACGACACGACATACGCCACCAGTTCCGGCGGCGCTACTATAGTCGAAGAACTTGCCGCATCGCACACCAGGCCCAGATAACCTTTGCCGTTGTAAAATTTCAGGCCGAATGGGCGATAGGTACCGTTGGTACAGGCAGGAAGGCCGGTAAAACCAGAAAGCGGGTACTGCCGAACCGAGGCGGCCGGTGGCGTATGAGGATTAGCTGCGCTGTAAGTATATGTATTCAGGTTTACCGCAATCAGGGCGCGTTGATTCAGGTTCACCAGCCACAAATTGCTTTCGTCTTCTTCCACATCAATATCGCCGAAAGCCATTTTGAATACTTTTCCAAAAGCATCCAGGTCGCGCGATGGTTCGGTGTTCAGACTGGACAGTTGGTTGTCGCCTGCTGCACCGGCGGCAATAGCGCCGGCAACATTCGTCCGGGTAACGGTACCCAGGTTAATAGCAGGGCCGCCGTTGCTGGGTACGACCCCCTGCAAGTCGAAGCCGCCCAGTAATACGGCCGATCCGCCGCTGTAGTCCATCACGTACACCCCGTCGGCGCCGCGCGGTCCGAGGCCCACGTGCCGTTTGAGGAATGCGCTCGCAAACACCCGGTCTTTGCTGCGCTGACGTGCGATACCCCAGGTAGAACCAACCTGCGCGGACGAAAAATCATAACTCGCCGCCGGAGTGGTACCGGAAGCATTGTAGGTAAATGACACGATAGCCGGATTGGGACTCCCTGCGCCCGAGCCGTTTTCCCAACAGGGAATTACAAGGCCGGGATTAGTGGTTTCACAATAGTCGCCGGGATTGTTCAGGGCGAAGTTGATCCCGGTAGCCGGCGACGTGGCAAACTGTACCGACGAGCGGTAGGTAGAACCACCACCGGAGGGATAGTTATACCCGAGGGTTGCCGGAATGACAAACTCGATCCGCACCGCAGTAGCAGCCGGTACGAAACCGGTGTTGGAGCCTTCGGTGCCGTTGTAGGCCGAGCCGGAAACGGGAATACTGTACGTACCCGTTGCCGTGGATTTGAAAGACGCGATGATCGTACCGGCATTGTTGTATGCATTGACAACGATGTCGGGTACGCCCGGCTCCAGGTTAGGCGCCGCGGCACCCTGTGTGCCGTTCTGGTTGAAGTCGCGGAACACCGTACCACTGACTTGTGCCGTGGCTGCAGTAGCCAGAAAAACAAAAAGTCCTAAAACAGCAAAACCACGCCCCATCAATTGGAAGGCATGGCTATACCGGGTGTACTGCACCCATCGAAGATCAGCAAAGGCGAAGAGCCGCCCAACGGCGCCGGCAACGGCGTCCGTCCCCGACGAAGGTAGTACCCGCTGCATGAAGCGACCGATACTGCGCCGGCTAACCGGGCGGCCGTTATGCCGCGGTATGGCTATGACCTGCCTGCGAATGGATTTAACGGGTTGAGCAACGCCGGACGAAGATTTGATCAGCGTACGACGAATAAAGGAGGCGAAAGTCGTCATGCATGTGAGGATGACCTGAGCGGTCCTGACGATGATTTCACGGGAAAGTTGTAAATAATTTTTCATGAGAAAAGGAATAATATAAATTAAAGTCTCTGAATATCTTGTAGTTAGCAGATTATGACTGGATGTATCGGGGCAAAAAATGAAGCGTGTTTTAACGAGGTATTCCGGGGTGGAAAATGTTCTTTTGCGGAGTAGTCAGAAGAGAAGAGCCGCGGCGACCTTTTTCGCCGCGGAATTCTTCATCTCATGAAATGATCAGTCCGGTCCTTCTCTGATATTGCCCAAAAGCCGGGGTATTAGCCGGGGGCTTATACCGGAATGGCCGTCCCGAAGCGGGGGCCAGGCAAGGGCATAAGATTTTCGATATACCGTGCAATGGTGGGTGCATACAGTGAATATCTGTCCTCCTTTGGTGCCGGCCAGGCAAAACAAAACAGCCCACAACCCCCGCGTCATGGGGGGTAGGGCGGTAGGTATAACCCGAATCGAATGGTGAAATCTCATAAGCGCTTTCATGGCCGGCCAGTGGGTTGTAGTGAAAAATAAAGGCGCCACTCGCGGGAATATTCTTCCAGAGGGTAGCGCCCGGGGGGGATTTTATCTACCGGCAACCCCCATTGCCGTATCAATCGTTGAGGTAGGGCGAAAGACTCCTCCACCAGGAAAAACCCGGCAGTGAAGTACGCCTGCGCCGCCCTGTCGCACAGGCGGTTTTTCCGAAACCGGAACACTAATTCCTGTTCCTGGCCTGGTGCACAATGGATGATCGCCGGCGCATGCGGGCAGGCTATGGTATAGTCCTGCGGAAAGCGGCTGGCGATCATACAAATACCCGTACCAGAGCAGTTTTTGCTCGGTGTGCCGAACACTACTTCCATTTCCACTTCCCGGATAGGAGGGGCAGAAAGCAGCGCAGGATAGGCTGTCTCTATTTTTTGTCGTAGCATTTTTGCTTTTCGGAACGGGTTAAACCATGGTCGTGTCCACAATGATGGTGGCCGTTTGGAACAGGGTTCCGGAAGCAAGAAGAAGGCGGGTGTTCAATTTACTTTTCATGATGAGCAAGATTAGATTAGAAGAAAAAGTGAATCGCGTTCTTTACGCAGTTCAAGAGTCCGCCTCATCATGAAGGGTACCGCAAACGGAAAACAGGGAAACGTTACCCCTGAACGGGGAATCGCAGGAAAACAAATTTGTTTCTAAAATATTGATTTTCTGTAACTTACAACCCTTCTTTTGTAGAGCGGACGTTACGCGAAAAAGGGAAAGGAAAAGTCAAAATGTAAAAGGGTGCTGGGAAAGGATAGTGTGTTTGCCATGCTGCAAGCACCTGTTCGCGCTACGCGCGCTCTACGTTTGTCTTTCTGCAGGAACCTTTCCCCTCTGCATCGGGGCTCTACGTTTGTCATTTTGTTAAAACCTGTTTGATCTACACGCCCCTCTAAATGACAAACGTAAGGGGTACAGGGGCGCCAAAAACCTGAGCCGCCTCGCTCAACGCGGGCGGCTCAGGTGAAATGTTCAGATGTCTTACACTCAATATTATCGCAACGTTTCCATTCAAATGGAGGTCGTAACCACGATAACATTCCTTGCGTACATATCCGGAAGAATGGGGATGGCATCAAAATCGGGTAGGCCCGGCTGTCACTTATTTAAATGCCGAAATATCCCGCACGGCCTGGCCGATTTTAATACCCTGCTCGACGCCTATTTCAATAGCATCGCGATAATGAATACCCCCGTATAACCGTGAAATGGCCGCTTCATCAGCCATGTCGAAAAATGAATCGTACGATCGCGGCGAACCGTCAATATCGGTGCGGTGTTCATGCGTTCGGTCTGTAAAGTGGTAGTTATACCCAAACAAATCACTCAGCACCTGGGCGGTTGCCCCGCTCTGTACCGAGTGGCCGGAGGTGTATTCCGGGAAAGGAGGTGTGGAAAGAACGGTACTCCAGGATACGTCAATATTTTCCCGGATATAGGTGATGGGACGCAGCAGATTGAAATGGTACTTACATCTCCAACAGGAAACAAAAGCATCCGAAACCGCAATACCTACCTTGCAGTAGGTTTCCGCTGCCAATGCGAGGCTTGCTTTTTCCATTTGCAAAACCTGGGTGGCTATGCTGATGCTGTGGCCGGGCGGTGTTCCGGGGTCCCCAGGATCGTCGCTCCAATAAAAGGCAATGGTTCTTTCCTCCTGCGTCAGGTTATTCACCGTCGCATATACTTCCAGCGCTTGCGCGTAGAAGGCAGTATTCGGATCCGTGGAATAAGTTTTAGGTGGTACCGGTTGGGAAAAGTTAATAATGCCGGGGATTATCTCGCGGTTAAACCCCCAATAAGGTTGCAGCGCGATTTGGGAATTGGGAGCAGTGGGCTTCCAGGCGCCGGGGGCCACCGGCGGAATATAACTGGAAGGAAAATTCTTCTTATACCCTTCATGTCCGCCGTCGCCGACCGACCAGTCGAAAACATGTTCGGCTACCCGCCGCCCAAATTCGGCCGATCGCTCCATCGTTTCAGCATCGGCATCGGCCGAAAAATCCTGTTGTAACCGCCGTTCCAATGCTTTAATTGAATCCAGCTGGCCGGGCGGCATATTGGCATACAACTGCTGAGCCATGTACGACAAAGCGGCATTGGCGCTCGCCGGCCAGTAATACAATTTACCCGGTTCGGGCTTGGGTACGTTGCGCAAAACGGTCAGATTTCCTTCCAGAGAACGATAGCCCGGCATGCCGCCAACTACGGACTCGTACAAGGCGACCCCTGAATAACCGAAAGCCCGTGATGCCACCGGGGGCGAAAAACCCGGGCAAACCTTGGTCAATTCGCGCAATTTTTCAAACCATTGAATGGCGACTGCTGCGCTTTGCGTGTCAGCGCTGACTGAAACCTCGGGCTGGTCTTTGCGGCAAGACACCATCATCCCCAGAAAGAGCCACAAGAGCAACACAGGCAATAAAATAGACTTCTTTTTCATGTTGAATAAGATTTTTTTGATTTGATACCTGAATGAAGGGGGAAAGAAGGGCCGGACAAACGCATCATAGCTACCGACTACATCGGATTGATCAAATATTTGACCCCCGATGTCGTCGGTAGCTATGATGCGTTTGTCCGGAAAGAGTAAGGGGGGAGAGAATAAAGTGGTTGATGGGATGTACCAATAAAAGCTATTGCCGACAGATACTATTGGAAAAAGTATTTGTGATGCTTTGAATAAGCAAATGTCCAACCATCAACCAGGGTTAGTGGAAACAGAAAACAGCGAAATGTTACCCCGGAACAGGTGGATGCCGGGAGGAATATTCTTTATAAATATCTAATCTACAATTAATTACAATTTTTTTTTCGGGAGGTGCGTTAGGCGGACGCACAAAAAAACCTGAGCCGCCTCGCTCAACGCGGGCGGCTCAGGTGAAATGTTCAGATGTTTTACACTCGATGTTATCGCAACGTTTCCAATCAGATGGAGGTCGTATCAACGATAACATTCCTTGCATGCACATCGGGAAGGATAAGGATGTGCTTTGGCGGGTAAATTTTTTCCATGAGTACAGAGAGATTAATGATTAAATATGTCACAAAAGTAATTGAATATAAATTTGTGATACATAACAAAATTACATATTTCGTTACCCGTTCATTTAAAGGGTATAATAAAAAATATAGCCATAATCGCCTGATTTTCAGCACTTGCAAAATCCTAAATCCGGCGCGCGTGTTACTGCTGCAAAAAAATTATTACCCATTCAGCGCCCCCAGCGCCATATCCCACAGGTCTTCAAACGGGAGTATCTCGATCTCCATCGTTTGATTGGCCAGCGCGAGCGGGGTCGCTTTCAGTTTTGCCAGAAAAGGAGAAGCCATTGGAATAATCAAATACCGTTGAAATTGCCCTGCGGGTATTAGAGCCAACATTTTAAGGAAAAGATAGCTGCGCCGGGTACGTTCGTTATCGAGGTTGGTTCGGCAATAATTTTCTAACAGTTCTGCCCGGTCGAGCAGCTCGTCGTACCGTTTTTGTTGCAGCAGTAAGAGAAATTCTATGCCCATGAGCGCGCTGTTCCAGCGGGTTTCTCCAGACGCTGAGTCCCGGGCTTTCAAATCAAAACTGTGTGGATTGCCAGGGTTTTCCCGCGACATTTTCAGTGCGCCGGCGCCCTGCAAAAAATACAGATACGGCTCATAAAGCGCCCAGGTTGTTTTAATCTCGTCCGGCAAAAAACCAAACTGCGCATCAGTCTTTATCTCGGAAAACACCCGAAATGCTTCGTCATATTGCTTCACGTGCAGTGCCAACAACATGTACAACTCTTTTATTTTCAGGCTATTAAAATTTTCTTCTCCGGCCAGATCAAGGCAAGCGAGCGCCGATTGTTTGCCGGTTTCAAACTGTCGCATGTGAACGCTGCAAATCAGCCGCTGATAATAGAACACTTGTAACGGATCGCTGGCCTGATATGGAAGTTGCTGAAAAAAACGGATCGCTTTGTCGCAAACATCCATAGCCTGTGCATAATCCCGGGCCACAGTGTATTGCATCAGATCGACCAGGGAACCATACAGATGCAACTTCGGGCTCTGAAAGGCGCGCAGCAGGGGCAACAGTGCGGCGACACTTTCTTTGGCCTGGTTCAATACCACATCACGTGAATGGAAGTTGTTGACGGTCAGCGACATTACAGCGGTATAGTATTTTTCTGCCTGAAATTCGGCATCGTACACCTGCCGGAAATGCTGGTACTTCGATTCTGCGCCGGCACACTGTTCGCTGTTTTGTTCGTACAGACAGTGCCGGATGCGCAGATACAGGGCGATATCCATACAAAGGGCCGTCAGATCAAATTTTTCCGCAATTTGCAGCAGCCGGCCGGCCAGTGGCACGGCCAGGGCAGCAGCGTTTTGACCGCTCATGGACCGCGCGTTCAACCAGCATTTCTGGCATTCGATATACACTTTTTCCGCATCGGAATACTGCTCCAGGTCAGTCAGGAATTGTTCGAGCACAGCCGTCAGTTTTTCCCGAAGTGCCGATTTCAGTTCAAAAAAACCGGCATGGCCGGCAGGCGCGCCGGGAAACAAAGCGTCGGCGGCGTCGGCATCCGTGACAAACAGACCGGTACTGACGCCCTCGAGCAGCCGGTGTAGGGCTGGATTTTCACTTATACCATTGGAGGGCTGTTGCAGCGGTTGAAGGCGGGTTTGCTGCAACAGCAGGATCAATTCTTTGATACCCTGCATACATTCAGACGTTTCAGATGAGATAGTTAGCGCGGTTTTCCGCGTGGATTAAAAAAAGATTAGCGTACTTGATGCAGTTAACGCATGTAAAGGAATTACCCTACATTATCGCCTGCAAATATGGCCGTGCCGAATCGGCAAGGCCATGTATATTTGACCCAAATATATGTTTTATTGACCCAAAAATTTGCGCTGCTGACACGTAAAATAGCCTTTATGGCTGTAAAAACCAGCCAATACAAACCGAATGAAGAAAAAACCGGTTGTCATAATTCTTTTATTTTTACTCTTTTGGAACAAAAGTCCTGCGCAGGCCCTGCGGGTGCAGGCGATTACCGTCGCCGACGGGCTGTCGCAAGGTTTTGTCAGCTGTTTATTTCAGGATAGCCGGGGATTTATCTGGATCGGCACTTTCAACGGGCTGAACCGCTACGACGGCTACCAGATCAAACGTTATGACTTAGACAATACCCAGCCGTGGTCGCTCAAGGCTAATTTTATTCATTGTATCACCGAGGATCGGCATGGCCTGTTGTGGCTCGGCACCGACAAAGGCCCAATCGTACATGACCCGTACAGCGACCGGTTTGTGCACCTGGCAGAAGCCGTACCTGCTCTGTCCGGCGCCTATGTGAACCAGATCATCACCTGCTCGGACGGGCGCGTATGGATATGCAACCAACAGCCCGGCACATCCGGCGTGCTCGCGGTGCAGCCGCCCGATGATTTGGCCGGCTTGATTCGGGCGGGGCGTTTGAACGGCCGGGCATTTCAGGTGCAACCCATCTCACTCGGGGCAGGTTTGCACAGCCCACTGACCGGGCTGCAAATGCTTCAGGATTCCATCCTGATCGCCGCTGATACCCAAAACCGGCATTGCCGGATAAACCCCGCGACGTACACTGCCGAACGGTCGAACCCACGTACCCTGCCCCATCGCCGATACGGAAACTACCGCTTGTTGTACCAGATAAACGGGAAGCAGGGCTTTGTTTTCCTTCCCGGGGATTTGCCTCAAAACCAATCCGAGAACATAAAAGACTTGTCGGAATTCGTACAGATGCCCGGGGGAGAAATCCTGTTGCTCCGCATCGGAACGAAAGTGCTGCACCGTATGGACACCCTTGCGTCGCGTCGATTAGCTCCCGGGTTTGAAAGGTTGTCATTTTACCGGCAATTTCCATCGTTTTTTGAGTTGGACGTATTGCCCACTCAAGCCGCCATCATCGACCGGTCCGGCAACCTTTGGGTTGGCACCAGTGGCTTCGGCGTGCGTAAAATCAGCCGCGGAAAATTAGATTTCAATCAATACCTGCCTCAATACAGTTTTTACAATTTCCGCTTTCTACCCAACGGACGCGTGTGGCCCGGCACCGACTTCCCGCACCATGTATCCAACCTGCAAACCGGCCGATTAGAACCTGCTCCATGGGTCGCTACACTATCCAATACATACTTTCCTTATAGCATACTGATCACTAAAAGTGGTGACTGGTGGGTGGCCGCACTAAAGCAAGGGCAATTGATACTCCTCAAACAAGACCATACGACCAACCGTTGGACGGAGTGGCCGGTATCCCTTCATTGGCTCAGAGACGTACCGGTACAACTGCTGGAGGACTCCCGGGGGGCTGTTTGGCTGGCAGGCCACAACGGCAATATCGTCCGTATCCGATCAAAGGATAACCTCACGGATACCTGGAACATCAGCCCATATTTTCCCAAAAACCAAACGGATCAACTGCGCAGCACGGCTTTGGTGGAAGACCCGGCGGGTAATTTGTGGATTGGCAGCAACTTCGGATTGGTGCAGGTAAAAAGTCCGGAGGCCGAACCGACGTTTCGCATCTGGCAGAATGACGACAACAATCCTGCCTTGTTCAAAACCGAGTGGATACTAAACGTTTATCCCGACCCTAAAACGTTGGATGCGGTGTGGATCGGCCTCCGGGGCGGGGGGCTGGCCCGCTTCGATGCGCGTACACAAACGATAAAACACTTCACGACAAAAGAAGGATTAGTCAATGATGTGGTCTATGGAATACTTCCCGATTCCTTCGGTTACCTGTGGCTGAGCACCAACCAGGGACTCTCGCGTTTCGACCCGAACAAACAGACGTTCTACAATTACAACAAGGTGGAACCGGCCATAAATACCGAATTCAATACCGGCGGGTATGGCTACACGCCTGCCGGCGACCTCGCTTTTGGCGGCATTGAGGGGCTGTTTGTCGTACGGCCCAACGACGCTCCACAAAATTCCTCCCCCCTCGCTGTTTTGGTGACCGATATTGCGGTAAACGGGCAAAATATCGACTTCTCCCACAGCGATGTCTCTTTGCGCATCAACCCGGATAATACCCTTAACCTGCTACTGGAGCATGACCGAAATAACCTGGTCATTGCATTTACGGCGCCGGCTGCTGCTGATCCAGCCATTGTGCAATATCGCTACCGGCTGCTGCCGCTCGCCAAAGACTGGGTGAGCACGGGATTTCAGCATACCGCAAACTTTGTAGGCATCCCCCCGGGGCAGTACACCCTTGAGCTGCAAGCCAAAAATTCCAACGACGATTGGGGCGGCACACCGGCATCATACCTGCAACTGTGCATCCAGCCTCCCTGGTATCGCACGATTTGGGCATACCTGTTTTATGCCTCGGCAGTTCTTCTGATTTTTCGGTTATACGTCCGAACAGTGCGTAAACGGCTGGCCCTGGAACATGCCGTCGACCTGAGTCGCCGGGAAATGGAACAACTGAAAACGCTGGACGATTTCAAAAACCGTTTTTTTGCCTATATCTCCCACGAATTCAAAACGCCGCTGACGATTATTCTCGGCCTGGCCGAGCGCCTCGGCCGGGAAAAGAAACCGGCTCAAACCGCCGGGTATCCCAAGGATATTATCCGGCAAGGTCAATATATGCTGGAATTGGTCGACCAAATGGTGGATATCGCCCGCTTAGACGAACGACATCTTCGCCTGCAATGGCGGCAAGGCAATATCAGCCAATATGTCCGGTACCTGGTGGAATCGCACCGGCCGCTGGCTGATTTCCGGCAAATCCAACTACAATACGCCTCGGAAGCGCCCGAACTGATGATGGATTTTGATCCCTTGCGCCTGAAATATATGCTGACCAATCTGTTGACCAATGCCATCCGGCATACCCGGTCGGGTGGTATGGTCGGTGTGCACATAGCGCTTGCAGGGGAAACGGGGGTTCGCCTGGAGGTGTCCGACACCGGCGAAGGCATCGCGCCGGAAGACCTGCCGCATATTTTTGAACGATATTTCCGGGGGAAATCCGGCGGACAACAAGACAGTCACTTCGGCCTGGGTTTGGCCTTTGTGAAAGACCTGGTAGAGCTGTTCAAAGGCGCTATATCCGTAAGCAGTACGCCGGGCCTGGGCACGACCTTTTCCATTACGCTGCCGGTGAGCCGGGAAGCGCCTTTACTGGAGTCTTTGCCGGCGATACAAGATACTCCGGTGCAATCAACCGGTTTGTATGCCGGCGAACATCCGCACGACAGCCTCCCCCTCTTGTTGGTGGTAGAAGACAATCCCGTAATCGCAGCCTATTTGCAAACTTGCCTGAATAAACATTTCCGGTTGCTGTTTGCTACCGACGGCGACAAGGGTTGGGAGATGGCGCTCGAACAAATCCCCGATCTCATCCTCACGGATGTTATGCTGCCGGGTATTGACGGCGTGGAATTGACCCGGCGCATCAAAACACACGAGCTGACCAGCCATATTCCGGTTGTGATACTCAGCGCCCGCTCCGAATTGGGTGATCGCCTCAGCGGGCAGCGACAAGGCGCCGATGCTTATCTGGCCAAACCATTTAATGAACAGGAACTGATCCTCGTTTTACAAAACCTGCACGGGCTGCAACGTCGCCGGCATGAACGGTATGCATCCCTGAAAATGCCGGCGGGCGCTGCGCCTTCGGCGGATACCATACCCGCGGAAGACGATGAGGCAATCTGGCAAACAGACGCGTTCCTGTTGAAACTGTACGACGTTTTTGAAAAAAACTACACCAGCGACGCTTATGGACTGCCCCACCTCTGCCGCGATCTGGAAATCAGTAAATCCCAACTGCAACGAAAACTCGCCGTTTTGTCAGACCAACCGGCCATAGAATTACTGCGCCGTTTCCGGCTGCAAAAAGCGCGCGATTTGTTGTCGCAGCACCCGGAGAGGAATGTGAGAGAGATTTGTTTTCAGGTGGGATTCAAAGACCCTGCACACTTTTCGCGTATGTTTTCCAAGACCTTTGGGCTGGCGCCTTCTGAAATCAAAAACAAAAAAAGCCCGGAAGAATAGCGCCACAAAAACAGACCGGCAGCCGGCCTACCGTTGACCTTTCGATACTGCCGGTTTTTCCAACGACTCCAGCGCCAATTCCCAGAGGTTTTCATAGGGTAAAATTTCAATTTCATAGGTCTGGTTGGCCAGTTGGAGCGGGTAGGTTTGCAGTTTTTCCAGGAACCGGGCCGCTTTGGGCTCTACTGCCGACCGGTCAAATTGCCCCATGGGAATTTGCAGCAGCATTTTCAGAAAGTAATAACTGCGCTTGGTATTATCGCCGCGCAAGTGGCGGTAACAGTATTGTTCGGTGGCTTCCACTTCGTCCAGCACTTTGCCGTATTGGCGTTCCTGTAGCAAGGTCAGCCATTTGATAATGATGACGGCAATATTCATCCCGCTTTTGTCTTTGTTAAAAATCCACAAATCGCTGATGAATTTGGCCAGTTTGAATTTGTTTTTAGTCGGAATCTCCATTTTGCCGGCACGGCCCAGGTAGTATATATAGGACTCGTATATACGCCAGATTTCGGTGGTATTATCCGGCAGAAACTCGAAACGGGCATGTTCCAGGGTCTCCTGCAATACCCCGGCGGCTTCGTCGTAGCGTCGGGTATGAAGCAACAAATGGAGGTACCGCTCGCGGTATTTGAACCAATTGAAGGTACCTTCCTGCATGAGTTTGATACATTGCTGGGCCGATTCCTTGCCTTCCTCGAATTGCCGCAACTGAATATTACAGGTCAGGTGCTGGTAATAAAAAATCTGGAGGGGCACCCGCGCTTCATACGGCCGGGCTTTGAAAAAGGTGATCGCTTTGTCGCAGTATCTGATGGCTTCTTTATAATCGTTGACAGAAGTATAATACATCAGCCCGATCATATACCCGTACATGTGCAGTTTGTAGGTATGATACTGCTCCATGGCCGGCTGAATACGTTCGAAGTACTCTTTTGCCAGCTGATGCACCTCCGCCTGCGCCGAGCGGTTGTTCACCGTGCGCACCACGAGGGTCGTGTACAACTCCTCCGCCAGACACTCCGCATCGTACACTTTCCGGAAGTATTCGAATTGTTGGTTGGCCTCCCGAAACCGTTTGTCGTTGCTCTCCCGCAAGCCGTACTGGATACGCAGATAGGAGGCAATATCCATACACAATAAAATAAAGTCGAATTTTTCCGAGATACGCAACAGCCGGGTGGCCAGGGTCAACGCCACGGTATTGGCATTTTGACCGGTCAGAAAGCGCACCAATACCCATTGTTTGTGGCAATCGTAATAGGCCTTCTGATAATCGGAGTAATGACTCTGGTCGGTGTTAATTTGAAAAACATGTTCCAACAGGCGTTCCCGCAGGTCGGATTTCAATTTCCGGTATCCGGAGGCCCCTCCTTTCCCCCCGTACAAACTGGCTGCCGCTTCTTCATCAGTATGAAATTTACCCTTTGAAATTCCTTCGTACAAGGCCAGGAGTTTGGAGTCCTCCGACCCTGCCAGGTGTTTAAGCGGGTGAATATTGTGTTGATTGAGCAGTAATATTAATTCTTTAAGGTCCTGCATAGGAACAGACTTATTACATGAGAATATTATTAGCGGATTATGCAAAAAATGTAGTCACAACAGGTGCCCACGCACAACATGTCCGTGCAGATGGAGCCAACAGCTGTTTTTCAGCGGTTTAAAACACTGATAACAGATAGAATGGCGGCATATATCAGACTTGCTTCTGTAGAGGTGGCTTTGACTATAAAAAACAACTAACCCCGCGATGAATCGCCGCTGGGGTAGGACACGAAGGAACAGGCGCGCGTAAAAGAAAAATATACGTCGATGAGGTGAGTAATACGCCTGCCGGAAAATTGATTAAAAACACAGCGCTGTAAAAGTAGCAAAACTCTGCATGTGAATTTAAAAAAGGGAAAGAACAAGTTAATTATTAATAAAACAACATATTTACTTTTAAAATAATCAGCCTGTTCTTTCCAAATTCAAGTTTTAAGAAGGCTTCATAGGCGCCCACCGCTATTTCGGGCATGGATTAAAATAAAGACCGGCAAATCTTACCGGTATTGCAACTGATGTACTAAAAAAGTACATGTCCCCTTTTTACCGGGGAGAAGCGTGTTGTGTCCGGATAAATAAATAAAGACTCTTGACCAGTTTTCCAGTTTTTTATCTGCAAAAATGAGGCCCTTACACTTGCAGGACAACTACAAATCACTACCTTTAAGGGTAGTTTACTTGCTAAATATGTACAAAATAGGCATTATAGAAGACGATTCAGTCACACGGGCAGGGTTAGTCCGGTTCATTGAATCGTATCCCGACCTGGTTTGCCTGGCGGCGACGCCTTCTTTAGCGGATTTTTGGGACCGTCTGCCGGAGCGGGCTAATTTGGACCTGCTGCTAATCGACATCGATTTGCCTGGCCAGTCGGGTATCGAGGGTTTGCCGGCTTTACGCCGGCGTTTTCCGGAGGCCGAATTGATCATGTACACCCAATCAGAAAACGAACAGGACCTGTTCCAAGCCCTTTCACTGGGCGCCACCGGGTACCTCCTGAAAAATTTCCCCTTGCCCCAGTTGCGCCAGCACATCGATACGCTGCTGCAAGGCGGCGCCCTTATTTCAACCCGCATGGCGCGCAAACTGATCGAATACCTGAACCCGCCGAAGCGCAAGCCGGCGCCGGAACAATTACTCTCCGAAAAAGAGGAACAAGTATTGCGGTTGTTAGCCGAAGGTAATAGCTATGAGGAGACGGCCACCTTGCTGGGCCTGTCCAAAGACGGGGTGAAATACCATGTCAAAAACATCTACCGTAAA
>CAUJEY010000081.1 GCA_963169325.1 Bacteroidota bacterium | reverse complement strand
TAAGGGTACGCTACGGCGAAACGGATCAAATGGGCTACCTCTACTATGGCCGGTACGCCGAATATTTTGAGGTGGGCCGCGTGGAAACAATCCGTTCGTTGGGGCTAACGTATAAAGAACTGGAAGATAAACACGGCATCTGGCTACCGGTAGTCAGTTTGGACATGCGTTTCGTGCGACCGGCTTATTACGATGATTTGCTCACCGTACACACGGAAATCCGGAAGATGCCGGATGAATACATTACGTTCCATTGCGAAGTTTTCAACGAAAAACGCAAACTGATCAACGCCGGAACAGTGCGGTTGTGTTTTTTTGCAGCGGCTTCCAAAAAGGTCGTTCCGGCGCCGGAACATTTGCTGGAAAAACTGAGACCCTACTTCTAAGTTTGAAGTTTAAAGTTCGAACTTCAAACTTCAAACTCCGAACTTTAAACTTCGAACTTCAAACTTCGAACTTAATAGCATGACACCTGCCCAATATATCGACCGCATCACGCATTTTTTTACCCAACATCCACTGTGGCTGCGGACGTTGGAGTGGACGAAGACCCACTCCTTGCCTGGGCTGAAACGGATTCCACTGTACAATCTGGTCGTTTTTATCCGGCAGGAAACGCAGAACGACGCGATCGTGACGCGGGCAAATAGTATGGCCTGGGATTTTTTTCTGGCGATTTTCCCCTCTATCATCGTATTGTTCACCTTGCTGGCTTACACGCCGTTGTATGCTAATTTTGACGATGTGCTGCGAGAGGCCATCCATGAGGTCATGCCGGGCTCTGCCGGCAGCATGTTGTTCAAAACCATTCAGGACATCGCCACCCGGCAACGTAGCGACCTGCTGTCTTTCGGTTTTATCCTGGCGATATGGTTCGCCTCCAACGGCATGTTGTCGATGATGGAAGGTTTTAAAAAAGATCATGAACATACATTCCGCCGCCGCTCCGCTCTTGAAATGCGATTAATCGGCATTCAACTCACTTTCCTGATCGGACTGGTACTGGTGGGAGCGGTCATATTCGTCATTCTCGGCAACACGATCCTCAGTTTCGTTTTTCAATATATCAAGGCAGATACGATCACCCGGATTTCCGTTTTTGCGTTCCGCTGGGTAGTAGTGCTCGTGCTCTTTTATACCGGATTTTCCACTATTTACCGTTTTGGCGCCGCTACCCGCGAACGGATACCCTTCTTCAACCCGGGTTCTCTGTTAGCCACTTTTTTATCCATCGTCATTTCCTGGGGGTTCTCCTTTTATGTAGACAACTTTGGGAGTTACAACAAAATTTACGGCTCCATCGGCACGCTCATCGTGCTGATGATCTGGTTACAACTGAACTGCATGATCCTGCTGATCGGTTTTGAAGTAAATGCAGGTATCGCGGTGCTGCGCAATTTGCGGCGGATGGAGCGGGAACAGGCGGAAAAATTGAAACAACAGGAAATCTGAACACAAAGCCGGTTTGGTTGTTCTTTGCCCCGTATGAAAGATATCCGACACATCCACACCCTCGGCGGCCTAAAAGCCTTTGGTTACGAACCAAAAAGCGTCAAAGAAGAGCTTCGCGCCAACCTGATTTTAAAAATTCGCCGGAAAGAAACGATTTTCCCAGGCATTTACGGCTTCGACGATACCGTGCTGCCCGACGTGGAGCGCGCCGTGCTGAGCCGCCACAATATCCTGTTGCTGGGCCTGCGCGGGCAGGCCAAAACTCGTATCGCCCGAATGCTCACCGGCCTGCTCGACGAGTACGTGCCCGTGGTAGCCGGCAGCGAACTGAACGACGACCCCATGGCGCCCCTCAGTCGTTTTGCAAAAGAATTGATCGCCGAAAAAGGCGACGATACGCCCATCGAATGGCTGCACCGCGACGAACGTTACGTGGAAAAACTCGCCACACCCGACGTGAGTATCGCCGACCTCGTGGGCGACGTAGACCCCATCAAAGCCGCCAATCTGCGCCTGCCCTACTCCGACGAGCGGGTTATACATTTCGGCCTCATCCCCCGCGCCCACCGTTGTTTGTTCGTCATCAACGAGTTGCCCGACCTCCAGGCGCGTATCCAGGTTTCGCTGTTCAACGTGCTGCAGGAAGGCGACATGCAAATCCGCGGCTTCAAACTGCGACTGCCCCTCGATGTGATGTTCATTTTCACGGCCAACCCCGAAGATTATACCAACCGCGGCAGCATCATCACGCCGCTGAAAGACCGCATCGAAAGCCAGATCACCACCCACTACCCCACTACCATCGACGTCGGACGCCGGATCACCGAACAGGAATCGCATATCACCGCCGCCCAACGTGAAGCGATCCATATCCCGAATATCCTAAAAGACCTGATCGAAGAAATAGCCTTCGCCGCCCGCGAAAGCGAATACGTGGACAAAAAGAGCGGCGTCAGCGCCCGTCTGACCATTTCAGCCTACGAAAACCTGTATTCCACCGCCGAGCGCCGGATCCTGCGCAATGGCGAAGCCTCGACGACTGCCCGCATTACGGACTTCTGGGGCGTTATTCCGGCCCTGACCGGCAAAGTGGAAATGGTGTACGAAGGCGAACAGGAAGGCCCGCATGCCGTGGCCATGCACATTATCGGCGCGGCGCTGAAAAAGGTGTTCCTCCAGTTTTTTCCCAATCCCACCAAACTCAAAAAAGGCCAGGAACGCGACCCTTACGGGGTTTTAAAAGCCTGGTTTGCCGCCGGCAATACGGTGGATATGCTCCACGATTTGGCGGATGCCAAATTTACGGAAGTACTGGAACAGGTGGCCGGCCTGAAAAAACTCGTGCTGGCCATGGGCATCGCAGAAACGGAAATCCAGGTATTTATGGAACTCGTGCTGCACGGTCTGGCCGAATTTGAAGTGCTGAACAAAGATTTTATTCACAACAAACTGGTATTTCGCGATTTCCTGACCGGCAGCGGATTGGGGGAAGACGATGAAGATGAGGCGCGGGATATGCGGGATTTGTTTAATTGAGGTCTGTCACCTCCCCGACTAAACAGGCAATCGGGCAAATAAATAAACCGGAACAGGTTAATTTTGACCATCCACTTCACCCGATTGTCTGTTTAAACCTAACCCGATGAATAATCTTTTACCTGCCTTGCGCCGGCGTTCTGCCGTTTGCTTTTTGCAAATTTTCTTTTCCTGTTTCTTTTTAGCCCCGCTACATGGGCAAACGCCCGACCCGGATTGTTCCCTGATCCGGGTGACACAGTCCAGCGGACAAGTAGGCGATACCGTTTGGTTGGAGGTGCGGGGAAATATTCCTAACGATTTATTTTCCGCTCAGTTTGTGCTATCATGGAATACCGACCAGTTGGCCTTTGCGCAATTGGGGCTTTCCGGATCCGCTCTGAATGTAGGGATCAGTGATTTTAACCCAACCCAACCAGGCCGGATACGGTTTTCCTGGTTTGATTTTGGTGGGTCGGGCATACCAGTGCCAAATGATGCATTATTTTTTAAGGTCGGTTTCACATTGGAAGCCGGCGCCGGGGCCTTTAATCAGGTAAAGATCGGCAGTACGCCATCCTTTCAATATGAAATTTCAGTATTGCCTTTTGTCTTTTTGCCCGAAAACTGTATTCATGGTGGTATTTATAACAATCCGGCCCCGGTTGACGGACCTTTCATTAGTGAAATATGCATAGAAAACGCCGGATGTAATCCCAATTTTGCTTTTGGCAATGCCGATATAAGCGTTGCAGGAGGTATTCCCCCGTATCAATTTATCTGGTTTTCAGAGCAAGGGCAACCGCTCGTTGATACGGAAGATCTGACAAAAATAGCACCCGGCATGTACACCGTTGTTGTGACCGATCAAAACGGGCTTAGCACTGTGGCCAACACCGAAATAGGCACCACAAAATCTGAAATTATGGTACAAGCCATTGTGAAAGATGATCCCTGCCGCCAGTACGAGGGCAGCATAGATTTGACCGTATCGGGTGGTCATCCGCCGTATTTTTATCAATGGTCGGTCGGAAGTGCAAATAGTACATCGGTAAGCGGCTTATTAGCCGGAGTTTATACCGTGACCGTGACCGATGCTGGTGGTTGTTCCATGATAAGAGGGTATTCCGTTTCCGGGCTGTTACCCATGTTTGTTGATGACTTTGTCAACAGGCCTTCCTGTGGTAGCCCGTCGGCCTCGGGAAGTATCGCTTTATCACTGTGGGGAGGCAGTCCGCCCTACAATTATACCTGGAATGTGCCGGGCGCCAACGGGGCCGTTTTAACCAATATTTCCTCAGGCGTTTATTCAGTCACCATATCCGATGCAAATGGCTGCTCAGTGGCGAAATCCTACGCCCTGAGCGACCTGGAAACCGATTCCTGGACTGTTTTTCAAAACACCTTTTGTGATCCTGTAGCCGGCCCGGGGCAAATCCTGCTGTTCATCAATGGCGGCGACGACCTGAGTTGGCCGCTTAACACTTTTTGGAGCACCGGCGCAACGCATATCCTGAATGGGTCACCCAATTTTTCGGTGCTTGATTCGCTGCATTCTTTGCCCGATGGCGCCTATTCCGTTATGCTGCAAGACGCTGCGGGTTGCCGGAAATCGATCGGCGAAATCAAAACCGACTGCGAAACCCAACTGGCCTACGACGGAAAAACCTGTTTTCAACTGCGCATCGGCTCGGCTGCGGCTCAACCCGGTGAAATCGTTTGCATACCCATTACGGCAGAAAATTTTACCGGAATCTGGCGGATCGAATCGACGATTCGCTGGGACACATCCGTGCTCCTTTATCAAGGCGTATACAGTACTGCATTGCCCCCTGCACTTTCAGTACAAACCTACGCCGGAGGTTATGCTCGAATCAGATGGCAGTTGCCAAACGATTTTCCCGACGATGGCATTTCCCTGCCGGATGGGTCTACCCTATATGCACTGTGTTTTCAGGTAAAAAACACTGCCGCGACAGGCGCTGCGGCCATCCGGTTCGGCCCCGATTATTATGGTGCAGGTACTTTTCAAATCAAAACACTCGATCCCTACATCCTCGGCATCCTGGGTTTTGAAGGCGAAATTCAGGTGGGCGGCCCGCTACCTGATCGACTGAACCTGAGCGCCTGCGCCACCCTGCCCACCTGCGCTACCGATATGCATACCGATTATACCCTCGATATAGCCAATGGAACCCCGCCTTACACCGTGCAATGGGATACCGGGAATGGCATCCAAACCGGCACGCTGGACGACCTGAAATACCGGAATGCCGGCAAGAATTACGTGACGATTACCGATCAAAACGGTAAAACCGCCGCCGCGGCCCTCACTCAGTTTGCCGGATCCGGCGCCCATACCTGTGTCTGGCCCGGCGACGCCGACAACAATAATGCCGTGAACCAATATGACCTGCTTTATCTCGCGTATGCCCTCGGCGGCAGCGGAATCCCCCGGCTCGAACAAGGCGCCGGCTGGCAGGGCTACTGGCAAGGCGTGTTTCCAGGATTCGACTGGGGTATGACCACTCCGCTGCGACATATTGATTTCAGCAATATGGACTGCGATGGAAACGGCAAAGTAGACGAACAAGACGTGGATATTCTGCTCCAACATTGGGGGCAGGTGGTGCGCCCCGGCATCGACGATCCGAACCTGGCGCCGCCGCTACCCAATGACGTGAACAGCGCGATTTTTGACGTGTTTGTACAACCGGATACGGTCCATACTGATTCGCTGAATCTTCTGCTGCAAGTGGGCGACTTCAATGCACCCGCCACCAATATCAACGGCCTGGCCTTCAGTATTTTTTACGACACCGCTGCCATTGAAGCGAATACCCTGCAATTTATTCCTACCGCCTCCTGGCTGGGTGACCCGGATTCCACGCTCCTCTGGGTTCAGAAAAACTTTCCGGACCAGGGCCGCCTGGACCTGGCTATTTCCAGAAAAGGTATTCATCCGCAAAGCGGATTCGGGCCGGTCGGCTTGCTGCAAGGGTTGTTGAACGACGATATGTTCCGGCCCAAACAGCACGATCTTCCGGAAACACTACTTTCCGGCGACACGATGCTGACCACGATGTTTCGCATCGGCAATCTTGTTGCGATGAGCGATCAGGAAAAATCACTCGCCGCAGCGGGGTTGGAAACGCCGGTGACGTTCGTCCAGGAAATTCTGACAAACACGAAACAACCCGCGACAGAAAATATCAGGGCCTACCTGCATCCCAATCCCGCCCGGGACTATACGACGGTTTTTTGCCCGGCCGCGCAAATGGAACGGGTAGAAATAGTTAATATGCATGGGACGGTTTTGCATACCCAAACAAGCGCCGGATCCACCATACGCCTGGAAACCGGGCAATTGCCCGGGGGTTTTTACTGGGTACGGGTACATACTGCAGCCGGGAGTACCTGGATAAAATTATCCGTTCAGCATTGAAATACCGCCTGATTCGACAATTCATTTTACATTAGCGGGTAAAACAACATTTTTTTACGCTAAAAATAAACTTGTCATGTTCGGAAGAAACCAGGGAGGCGGTATGGGCGGATCAGCCAAACTCCTCATCGCCGTCGTATTGGCCGGCTTTGCCCTTTCAAAATACTATTGCAACAGTTCGTACAATGAGTTAACCGGCGAAAAACAACATATCAGCATTTCGCCCGACCAGGAAGTGGCAATGGGACTACAAAGCGCCCCGCAAATGATTGCAGAAATGGGTGGTGCAATCACGAATCATGAAGCGGCCGCCCTGGTGCAATCGGTGGGCGAGCGCGTGGTGGCCCAATCCGACGCCGCCAAAACGGTGTACCGCAATAATTTCAGGTTTCACCTGCTCAACGACCCCAACACGATCAACGCTTTTGCGTTGCCGGGCGGCCAGATATTTATTACCACGGGCCTGCTGTCCAAAATGAAAACGGAGGACCAGTTGGCCGGCGTGCTGGGCCACGAAGTCGGTCACGTAGTGGCGCGACACAGCGCGGAAAAACTGGCGCAAATGGAACTGGCACAGGGACTTACCGGCGCGGTCACGATGGCCACTTACGACCCCGGCAACCCCAATAGCGGTTATATCGCCCAAATGGTTTCGAATATGTTACAGATGAAATACGGCCGCGAACAAGAGCTGGAAAGCGACGACCTCGGCGTGCGCTTTATGATGCAGTCAGGATACAATCCCGAACAACTCGTCGACGTCATGGAAATCCTCAAACAAGCCAGTGGCCCCGACCGGGTGCCGGAATTCCAAAGCACGCACCCCGATCCCGAAAACCGGAAAGAACATATCCGGGCTGCGATTGAGAAGTACAGCGGCAAAAATGGCCAGTAATTTTTATTTTTGAAATTCACCACGGAGACTCGGAGAATATCGAATATCGAACACGGAATATCGAATGTCGAAATACCATAGTGTGTACTGTGACTCGGCGCGCTCTACGCCACTTCGACATGCGAAATACCGTGTTCGATATTCGATAGTCTCCGTGGCACCGTGGTGGAAGAACACACAATCACTCCATGC